>JAKASH010000320.1 GCA_021828225.1 Acidobacteriota bacterium
TACAACATCAACCATTCGTCACGTCTTCTGGATGAACTTCCCCGGCACGGGCTGGGCGCGCGCGATATCGACATCGTGATCAACACGCACTTGCACTTCGACCATTGCGGGTGGAATACGCAGCGGGACGGCACTCGGATCGTTCCCACCTTTCCGCAGGCGCGTTATTTTGTACAACGAGCGGAGTGGGAACACGCGTTGCACCCAAGCGAGCGTGACCGGGCAAGTTACCTGGAAAACTGGTTTGTTCCCGCGGAATCCCAAACGGAGTTCGTCGAAGGGGCCTGTGAGATCGTCCCCGGGATTCGGGTCGAACTTGCTCCCGGGCATGTCCGTGACCTGCAGTGCGTGTGGATCGAATCGGAGGGCGAGCGGGCGTGCTTTATTTCGGATCTGGTTCCAACCCACGTGCACCTTCCCTATCCATGGATTATGGCGTTTGATCTTTATCCTATGGACACCCTTGCATCCAAAAAGCGCCTGCTGCCTCGACTGGCCGAGGAGCGCGTGCTGGTTGTTTTCCCGCATGATGCGGAGTTCCCATGGGGCTTGCTGAAAGAAGTGGAGGGTGAGCTGGCGTTTCAACCCGTGGCAGTGACATAAGTGAAAGTCCAAATAAGCGGAGGATGAACAGTGGCTCAAGCAGAGATCGGAATTATCGGTGGAAGTGGACTCTATGAAATGGAGGGGCTTAGCCGCGGCAAATGGGTGCGGGTCGCCACCCCGTTCGGCAAACCGTCGGACGTGTTTCGTATCGGCGTCATTGATGGCCGCCGTGTCGCCTTTCTTGCGCGCCACGGGCGAGGGCACGTGATCACTCCCTCGGAAATCAATTTCCGCGCCAACATCTACGCGATGAAGAAACTGGGCGTCGAGCGCATCCTCTCAGTAAGCGCCGTGGGCTCTTTGCGCGAGGACTATCGACCAACGGACATGGTGTTGCCGTTGCAGTTCTTCGATCGGACACGCGGGCGGGTCTCGACCTTTTTCGGCGGCGGCCTTGTGGCTCACGTAGCTTTTTCTGACCCGATGTGCCCGACGGTCGTTGATGCTCTGGAACAGGCCTGCGCGGATGCAAAGGTTGCCGCCCACCGGGGGGGAACGTATGTCTGCATGGAGGGACCCGCATTTTCGACCAAAGCCGAATCGGATACGTACCGCAGCTGGGGCATGGATCTTATCGGGATGACAAACCTTCAGGAGGCAAAACTTGCCCGTGAAGCCGAGATTTGTTATGCGACGCTGGCCATGGTGACGGACTACGATTGCTGGCATCCCGAACATGAAGCCGTTACGGCCAGTCAGGTGGTCGAGTATCTCAATCGCAACGTCGAAAACGCGCAAAAGATCCTGCGCGCAAGCCTCAAGCACCTGCCGAAAGAACGGGATTGCAAGTGCGGGTCGGCGCTCGCCCATGCGATTCTCACCGATCGGCGGAAGATTTCACCCGAGGCCAGGAAGAGGTTGGGCTTGCTCGTGGGGAAATATCTCAAGTAAACTTGATGTTACTTTCATGATTTGAATAGAAGGAGGAAAAGACAAGTCTTCATGTCGCTTTTAGTTGTTGGCTCAGTAGCTTTTGATTCGATCCGAACACCTCATGGGGAAGTGGAAGGTATCCTGGGTGGGTCGGCAAGTTTTTTCTCGGTTGCAGCAAGTTGGTTTGGCCCGGTCAAAGTGATTGCTGTGGTTGGCGACGACTTCGGTGACGAGCACCTTGAAGTCTTCCGGCTCCGCTCGATTGAAACCACGGGACTCGAACACGCTCCAGGCAAAACTTTCCGCTGGAAAGGTGAATATGTGGGCGACATGAACGACGCGCGAACCCTCGACCTTCAGCTCAATGTGTTCCAGAACTTCAGCCCCAAGGTCCCGGAATCACATGCCTCAAGTGAATTCGTTTTCCTTGGAAACATTGACCCAAGATTGCAACTCCATGTTCGCCGCCAGCTTCCCAAGGCGCGGCTTGTAGCCTGCGATTCAATGAACTTCTGGATTGAAGGCAGCCTCAATGATTTGAAGGAAACGCTTCGCGCCGTTGACGCCCTGGTTATCAATGAAGGGGAGGCTCGCATGCTCTCCGGCTGCCAGAACCTTCGAAAAGCCGCAACGGAAATTCAGAAGATGGGTCCGAAGATCATTGTGATTAAACGGGGTGAACATGGCGTGAGCCTGTTCAATAACGGTTCGATATTTTCCACGCCTGCTTTTATGCTGGAAGAATTTAAAGACCCTACTGGCGCAGGCGATTCGTTTGCCGGCGGATTTATGGGCCACCTGGCGCGAACGGGCGACTTTTCTGAAGCGAACCTGCGGCGCGCCGTGGTGTACGGATCCGTCATGGCCAGTTTCGCAGTAGAAGAATTTGGCCTCAACCGTCTCCTGGGACTCACGGCTCAGGAAATCGAAGGACGCGTGCGCGAATTTACGCGCCTGACCCAATTTGATGTCTGAGCGGCCTCACGCCGATTCCTCGCCACCACGGTCGTATCCTGTCCTTCCTGCCAGAATAACGGTTGCTCTATGGGCCGCCATTCTCGCGGTAGCTCTTGGCAGCCTGCACTTTTTCTACGTGCGGGGCCTGACGCAGCTATACGGCGACACCTTTGCCCACATGGAGGCCGCGCGGCGGCTCTTCGATTCGCTTACGCCCGGCTATCCGGAGATCGGCAGCGTCTGGCTGCCGATGTTCCATCTGCTGGCCGCGCCCTTGGCGATCAACGATCACCTGTGGCGTACCGGTCTGGCCGGAAGCCTGATTGCGGCAGCCGCCTTTTGCATCAGCGCATGGTTCCTCTTTCGCCTGGCGCTGGAGATGAACAGCAGCCTTGCCGCGGCGTTCGTTACTCTGGCCGCGTTCCTGGTCTGCCCCAGCATGTTTTATCTGGCGAGCACTCCCATGACAGAGCCGCTCGCCATCATGTGGTCCATCCTGGCTGTCTATGCTTTGTTTCGTTTCCAGATGAACGGCCACGTTCGCTGCCTGGTCGGCGCCGGTGTCGCGGCATTTTTCGGTACCCTGACCCGCTACGACGAGTGGTATGTTTTGCCGGCTGCCGCACTGTTCGTCCTGCTCGCGCGGAAAGATTCCTGGCGCGTGCGTTTTCGCAACACCGCGATTTTCTCACTGGTCGCGGGTGCGGGCCCTGTACTCTGGATGCTCCATGATGCCTATAGCTATGGCAATCCGATCGAATTCTACAACGGCCCCTACTCGGCAGAGGCCGTTTATGCTTACCAGGTCGCTACCACAGGCTTCCGGTATCCGACGGACGGCAGCGTCCTGATTTCCGCACGCTACTACATCGAAGATCTGAAACTCATTATTGGCCCCTGGACGCTTGTCCTGGCGATTCTTGGTCTGATGATGTGGATGGTTGAACGGCGTTACCGCACAAGGCGTGCCGCAACTTTGCTCTTGCTCATTCTGTTTCCGTTTTATATACAGGCGATGTCGAGTGCCGCCGTGGGGCTGTACGTTCCTACTTACTTTCCTCACTCCTATTACAATCTCCGCTACGGGATTGAACTGCTGCCGGCGATTGCGATTCTTGCGTCCTTTATCATTTCACCAACGCTGTCACGGAGCTTGCGAACGGGAATGCTGGTTTTCTGTTTCGCCGTTTTGGGGGGCCAGTACGCCTGTATGCTTTCCGGCGGCACGCGCCAATTGCCGGTGGTCAGGGAGGGCATTCTCAATACCCCGTGCAAAACCAGGGCCGACAGGGCTCTTATCGCCTTCTTCCGGAGTCATTACGACGGGCAGAGAATATTGATGCAATCGGGTGAATGGCCGTGCTTCGCTCCCACGCTGGGAATTCATTACCGGAATATCCTGTGTGGCGATAACCTCAAATACTGGCGCAAATTACCTCAGGGAGCGCAGAAGTTCGTAGAGTGGACTGTTGCCGGCGAGGGCGATCCCGTTGACATCCTGATGCGTGCCTACCCTAATGCCTTTAAGGATTTCGAAGAGGTTTATCACATGAATCTCCCTCAACAGAAAAGCTTTACGATTTACCGGCGCAAAGGCGGATGAGTTATGCCTGGCTGCGATCATGTGTGATTCAAAATTAAACTGAATGGATAGGCGGATACGAATCATGTCGAAGATTACGAGAATCACCTTCACAAAGTTGCACGGGCTTGGTAACGATTTTATTGCCACTTACTCCCGGAACCTCCCTGCAGAACCAGGCGAGCTTGCGCGGGCCATTTGCGACCGGCATACGGGAGTCGGCGCCGATGGCCTTCTTGTGGTTCTGAAACCTCAGAACACGAACCACCACGCGCACGTTCGTTTCTTTAATGCAGATGGAAGTGAAGCCGAAATGTCCGGAAATGGCATCCGATGCGCCGGTGCTTTCCTGATGAACGAAAAACCCAGGAGAAAGACACTTCGTATCGAAACAGCCGCCGGTGTGAAAGAACTGGAATTGCTCTCCGTGCCCGGGAAGGCGAAAAAAGGGAAATGGAATTTCCGCGTCAATATGGGCAAACCCATTCTTGATCCGGATAAGATTCCTTTCGTCACCGGAAAACACCCGGCGCCGGTGATCGGCTTCCCGATTCGCACCGCGAGTGGAATTCTGGCGGCAACCGTTACGTCCATGGGCAATCCACACTGCTCGATTTTTGTTCAAAGCTTTTCGAGCATTCCCTGGCAGGAAGTGGGTCAGGAAATCGAGCACAGCCCTCTCTTTCCCAACCGTACCAACGTTGAATTCGTCAGGGTTGCTTCAAAGAACGAGATTGAAGTGCGTTACTGGGAGCGGGGCGTGGGGCAAACCATGTCTTCCGGGACCGGATCCTGTGGCGCGGTCGTGGCCAGTATCCTGAATGGTTTTACGCGGCGCGCGGTGAAAGTTCGCACACTCGCCGGTACGCTGGATGTCTC
>JAKASH010000321.1 GCA_021828225.1 Acidobacteriota bacterium
GTTGCGGAAAAACCCGGCGAAAGACGATTGCGGCGAAGGGTAAGCATTACTACGATCATGAAAGTGGGTCTTGGATTAATGTTGTTAGGGGTCAAAAATCCTTTTTCCGCAACCTGCTAAAGTCGAACACGCCCAATCAGCAATATGGTCCCGCGTTCTGGAGCGACGAGTACCAGCGGAAGACTGATCTCTGGCAGCGCGCCCTCGCTTTCTGCAACCAGCCAGCGCATCAGGATTCTGCGAACTGTCAGGCAGTTCTCAGCCAAAAGGAGAATTCCAGTGCAAAGCGCTGGATGGAACGAGGCACCAACGTTCCTTTCGGACTGCAGCCGCAAGCAACTGGAAGTCCAAACCATTAGAGGTAGTGAATATGAACAACCTCGACAATATAGGACAAACATTTCAATGGGCTGGCCAGCGGTACATGGCGATAATGCAGCCCTTTGCCGAGAAGATTTTCCTGGGGTTGGTACTTATTGAGATAATCATCACGTGCGTGCACTTCCTCGCCGACCAAGATGAGCCCACCCGCCTTCTCGCTGCGTTGGTAAAGAAGTCACTCGCTCTCGGATTTCTGTACGCGATGATCGTCAACGCGCCAATATGGTTCAGCGCAATCATCCAGGGCTTCCAGCAAATCGGCGGACAAGCCGCCGGAATACCTGGACTCAGCCCCAGCTCCGCCTTCAACAGCGGGCTGGCACTCTTTCAGATCATTTATCGTGGCTTCGCGAGTCTCGGTTGGTTTCACGTAACGCTCGCGGCTTTGATCGCGCTGATCGCCGGCTTGATCATGTTCTTATCGTTCGCTCTCATCGCCGGACAAATGCTGCTGGCTCTTTGCGAGGCATACGTGGGCGTTGGCGGCGGCGTGCTCCTTCTCGGGTTCAGCGGATCACGGTGGACGATCAAGTTTGCAGAAGGGTTCTTAGGCTGGATCGTAGGAGTAGCGAGCAAAATCTTCTTCCTGTATCTGATGGTCGGCATTGGGCTGACTATTACCGCCGGATGGAACACGGCTCTGATGGGTTGGACAGCGGGTGATCCAACCCTTCCCCTGACAATCGCTGGCGGCGCCTTGATCTTCATGTTGCTCGCCTGGACGATTCCTAACACCGCCGCATCCATTGTCGGCGGTGCAGTCTCTCTGAATCTGAGCCATGCCTTCGAAGCGGCAATGGCCGGTTACGGCTTCGGCCGGATTCTGACGAGCCAAAAGGCCCCGGGAGCTGAATCCGGTTCTTCACCGCAAGGCGGACGCTCGCTGGGTGCAAGCCTCGAAGCCGGCGACAAAGCCGCCGCCAACCGTCAAGCGCCGACCACGAGACTTCCAGCGCCGTCGCCATCTTCTAACGGAAACCGCAGTACCGCGAGTCCTTCAGTCACGAATCGGACCGCGGCTGTTCACCGCGCTACGCCTACCAGCCAAATGCCGCAAAACCTCAGCCGCCCTACCCAGCACCATTGAACTCGGTTCGGCGGACTTTCGTCCAGTGGCTCAGGATAAAATT
Organism: Acidobacteriota bacterium; assembly: GCA_021828225.1. Next base: position 1,512 of record JAKASH010000321.1, read on the forward strand.
ACCGTCAGACCTCTCCAAAAGGCCCATTCGCGAAAGGATCATGCCTGTTCCAGTCAGAAGAAAGGTTCTGGCGCGACGAAGCGTCTCAGCTTATGTCGCGCGTCGATAGCCCCGTGCAATAGTCCATGGCACAGTAGAATCTCAATTGCCGGAATTCTCGATGAGCGAACCAGAAGACCAGGTAGAGTCTCAAGTTTATGCCGCGATTATGGCGTCTGGCGGCATCACCCACCTTTCCAGCGAAGAGGCGCTCAAACTGATCGCCAAATTAATTGATCTATCGAGTGGGGCCGACCGTGAAGCTGGAACGACCCGGGCTCTGGAGTGGTGCGAGCAGCTTGAGCACAGAGGATTGTCGAGTTTGCAACGCGCGCTGCTCTCATATTTTCGCGCTAACGCGTGGGCAAACCGTCAGCGCTATGAGGGCCATGATCGCGCGAACGCTTGGGAGTGGGAGCAACCGGCAATCCAGAAGCAGATCCTATTACTCCGAAGTGCCATAACGCCGCCCGGCTTCGAACAACTACACCCCGTGCGACGCTGCCAGATCTTGACCAATCTGGCCAATCTGCTGAACACGGTTGGGCGATTTGTCGAAGCACTCGAATACTGGGACCGTGCGCTAAGCATCAACCCGCACTTCGGGATGGCACTCGGCAATCGAGGCTATGGCTTGGGGTGTTACGGTCGAGCCCTCTACGACGGAGCCCATCAGGGAGTGTTCCTTCGCGAGGCTTTCGAAGCGCTGACGGCTGCGCTTTTGCCAGACGCCGAATACGAAACCAGGTACGACGAGGAGAAGGCGTCCTTCGCCCAAGAAAAGGCGCGAATCGAAGCCGCCATCGACGTCCAGAGAGTCCCGCGGTTCAACGAACTTGGTCGCCACGACATCGGAACTGGGGACGAGGAAAAATGCTATCGCCGCTGGTGCCTGCGGAATCGCTTATTTCTAAATCCGCTGAACGATCTCGGGCATCACAAGGCTGCTGCTCACGACGTTCTTCTGCTGCCGAGTTTCGTCACGCCGCTCGAAGATCCTTCGACTCTCATTGGCTTCTTCAACCAGATGAAACAAGAGTTTGTGTCGGCACGATGGCTTTTCTATGAAGGAGTAGGTTCGAGCGAAGTACATTTCTCAGATCGCCACGTCTCGCTCTACAATACTCTCGACTATCCTAGCTATGCGCTTGCCGTCGAGAAGGTGAAGGTGGCGTACCGAATGGCTTACTCGATTTTCGACAAGATAGGATTCTTTCTCAATAGGTACATGGCCTTGGGCCTTACCCCTACAAAAGTCTATTTCAAAACGATCTGGTACACGAAGGGCGGACGAGGCCAGTCGCCAATTCGCCGGGAGTTCGCGGCATCAGAAAACTGGCCTCTGCGAGGTCTCTTCTGGCTCTCAAAAGATTTTTTTGACGAAGAGCTAAGCGCAACTACGGAACCGGACGCCGAGGCTCTATACGAGATTCGAAACCATCTCGAGCACAAATACCTCAAGGTACACGACATGCTTCCGCCGCGGCCGGGCGACGAGAAGTCCGGGAGCGTGCTGACAGCCGACCCGCTGGCTTACTCGATCCACCGGCGGGAACTGCGATCAAAGGGCCTAAGGCTCTTGAGGTTGTCGCGTGCTGGATTGATTTATCTATCGCTCGGGATGCACGCGGCCGAGCGTCGCCGAGAGAAGGAAAGAGACGCTGCCCGAACGGTCTCGATCAGCCTCGACCTCTGGAAGGACGAGTGGAAGAGGTAGGTTACCGGACCCCGTTCTACCTCAGGCCCGGTTAGGCCCTTCCGACGCGCAACCAAGGGCTCATCGGCCCCGCTGCGACGCACAGAGACGAAATTAGGCATGTCTGGAAGCCTTCCCAGCAGCAACGATTTGCTTGCCTTCGGAGGTTTTAGCCCATCTTTACAAGAGGCAAGTGTGGTGATTATAATTCGCGATGTAAACCAAAGGTGAAAGAATAGCGCATTCGGTGAAAACGATCCACGCACCACAAAATGCCGAAAGCCTGCCCAGTGCGGCAAGACGTGAGCAAAATTCCACGGGCACCCGCACCGGTGAAGCAAATTCTCACCTAGTGATCGATTTTCGCGGTCGCTCGCTCCCCGAGCCGGCGCGCCCCGTAGGCTATGCCGCCCTAATCGAACGCTATCATCTGCAAATTCCATTGCCTCCGCGACTCGCTGCGGTCGCCTCGCGCCACCACCCTGCCTCAACTGAAGCCTGGCAGCTTTTCACTCCGCGTCATGCGCCAGACGACACGCTCAGCGGACATCTGGAGTTTGCCCTCAAATGGGAAGGTGTTGATCTCGGTGTTCTGGCCGCGCTCTTCAAGCTGGTCGCGGACGACGAGATCGCCGCGGCGGTCCGCTCCAAGCCCACCGGTGCCTATGCCCGGCGCCTTTGGTACTTGCACGAGTGGCTGACCGGCCGGGAGCTCGACATAAGGGATCCGGGAAAGGTGCGGGCGGTCGCTGTCGTCGATCCGACGAAACAATTTGCCATCGTCGGCCGGAAGGTCTCGTCCCGCCACAAAGTGATCGACAACCTTCCAGGAACGCGCGCGTTCTGTCCGATGGTGCGGCGCACGAAGGCGCTCGAAGGGTACGCAGCGAAGGGCCTCGACAAAGTCGCCCGCGACGTTGTGGGCCGGATTCACGCCGATGTCATGGCTCGCGCGGCAGCCTTCCTGCTTCTCAGCGACAGCAAGTCGTCATTTTCGATTGAGGGCGAGCGGCCCTCTCCGAAGCGCGCAGCGCGATGGGGTCAGATCATCGGCGAGGCCGGTTCGCGCAAGCTCAGCATATCCGAATTGGAAAGATTGCAGCGGATTGTGATCGGCGATACGCGCTTCGTGCGCCTTGGACTCCGCTCCGAAGGTGGATTCGTGGGAATGCATGACCGCACGAATAACGAGCCGCTCCCGGATCACATCAGTGCGCGTCCCCACGATCTCAGGAGTCTGGTTGAAGGAGTGATTGCGTACGTCACGCGCACGGTCGATGGCGGCGTCGATCCCGTGGTAGTCGCGGCAGCGGCTGCGTTCGGATTCGTTTACGTCCATCCATTCAGCGACGGAAACGGAAGGCTGCATCGCTGGCTCATCCATCACGTCCTCGCGGCCTCTGGCTACAATCCGCCGGGCGTAGTTTTCCCCATCAGTGCAGCGATTCTGCGGAACATAGACGGCTATCGCGGAGTCCTCGAATCGTACTCCAGGCCTTTGCTGGAACACATCGACTGGCGGGCGGCGCCGAATGGGAACATCGACGTTTTGAACGACACCGCCGGCTACTACCGGTATTTCGACGCGACCGCGCACGCTGAGTTTCTCTATCGATGCGTAGAGCAGACAATAGAGCATGATCT
>JAKASH010000322.1 GCA_021828225.1 Acidobacteriota bacterium
CGCCGCTCGCCGCGTGTTTCGTAGCGGTACGGAAATCCTGCTCAGCCCCACAGAGTATCGACTGCTGGAGTTCCTCATGCGGCGAGCAGGGCGCGTGATTTCACGCCATGCCATCCTCGAAGCGGTATGGGGGTTCGACCAGGACGTGGAGGATAATACTTTGGACGCTTTCGTTCGCCTGCTTCGAAGTAAAGTGGATAGAGACTTCAAGCAAAAATTGATTCATACCGCCCGCGGTGTGGGATACACCCTGCGCGACGAGTCGAAGCCGTGAAACCTCTACCACTGCGGGTGAAGCTGACGGCATGGTATTCCGCCGTTCTTCTGGCGACCTTTGGTCTCTTCGGAGCTGTCGCGTACTATGCGATGCAAGAAAGCATTTATACGACAGTGGATGAGGGTTTGCACGAGCAGGTCGGCGGGGTTGAAAAACTCATAGGGAATGTCCTGCCCCAGGGAACTGAAAGGTTAAGGGATGAGCTTCGGGAGAACTTCGAAGTCCGGCGGGGAGCCGATTTTTCGCAGATCGCGGACGAGCAAGGGCGGTGGATTTACCGTTCGCCGTTGATGAACCGGTACGGAGTGCCTCTTCCCAAGACAGTGAGGTCACGGATCACAATGCTGGAAGTCAGCGGCCTGCCCTTGCGGATTCTCACGGCCATCGTTCAGGTGGACGGAAGGACCTTTCGGGTCCAAATCGCCGCTCCTATGGACGATTTCGAAGAGGCGCTGGACTACTTTCGATGGGTCTTGGTCCTCTCAAGCCCTTTGCTCCTGGTCATGGCGTCGCTCGGCGGTTATTGGATGAGCCGGCGGGCTCTCAGGCCGGTGGATGAAATCACCCGTGCGGCGCAAATTATCAGCTCCCACAACCTCTCCAGCCGGCTTGCGGTTCCTGAAACTCGCGATGAGCTTCAGCGTCTTTCGGAGACGCTCAACGGGATGCTTGGACGCCTGGAGGCGGCTTTCAAGAGGATCACCCAATTTGCAGCGGACGCCTCGCATGAGCTGCGCACTCCGGTGGCCTTAACGCGGACCACCGCAGAACTTTCGCTCCGCAAGCCTCGTTCTGAAGCCGAATACCGTGAGTCCCTGGCTCGGATACTAAACGAGATGGAGAAGACTTCTTCCCTCATTGAGAATTTAATGCTGCTGGCTCGCGCGGATTCGGGATTCGAGGCGCTACGGCGTGTGGAACTCAATCTGGATGACCTCTTTCGCGAGGCGTGCAAAGAAGGGCGCACCCTGGCAGAAGCCAAAGGAATCACTTTTTCCGAAAGGATTGACAACACGCCCGTGGGCATTGCAGGCGACCCTCAAGCACTGCAACGCCTCTTTTTGATCTTGATGGACAATGCCGTGAAATACACTCCTCCAGGAGGTCAAATCACGGCATCGGTTACCAGCAGCAATGGCTTCGCTGTTGCGGAAATTCGGGACACCGGAATCGGCATCGGTCAAGCTGATTTGCCTCACATTTTTGAGCGATTTTACCGAGCCGACAAGGCAAGGTCGCATGAAGAGGGAGGGGCTGGATTGGGGTTATCGATTGGCCGCTGGATCGCGGAAGCCCACGGTGGAGCGATCGAGGTTGAAAGCTCGCCAGGACAGGGATCTGTGTTCCGGGTTCGAATCCCACTTGCCTCGTCTGATTCGCAGGCCTAATTATAAGAAGATTACGCTTCACTGACACACACTCAGTAGATTCCCTCAGCCAGCCATGCCGCCTCTTACCGCCGGCCATCCCGCGAAGTTCTGTCGTCAACGCTCTTGCAGGTCGCGCTGAATGCCCTTGCCGACCCGCTTCAGAGAAGGTGTGAAGGTGCGGGTGAGCTTGATCTCAAAGAGGGTCTCGCGAAGTTGTTGCAGGTTGGATCCGGTCAGACTTTCGAATCGAGTCCCGGTATTGTAGATGACGTAGAGATTGCTGAAGGGATCGTCATGCCGGTATTGATAGCGCAGCAGGACGTTGGCGCTCACCGCCTGAGTGTTGGACGTATCCATCTGAACGAGCGTGCTAACGTTAAGGAACCGGGAAAAAGAGTAATTGACCTGCAAACTCGCCAGAGCCACCGAAAAGTTCCGTTGCGGCAGGGTAAATTTATCCCATTCGGCTGAAGTTGAAAAAGAGAAGTGGCTTGTGGGCCGATAGGTCGTCCTTATCACGGCTTCGTTGAGCTGGCCCGTGTAGTAAGTGCCGAAACGTTCAAAGAAGTTGTAAGTGAAGCGGCGGTCCCGGCGCGATCCATAGGTCAACTGATGCCGCGAAAAGCGGTATAGCCCAGCGGGGATGAAGACATTCTTATAAATGTTAAAGGGCTGGGTGAGACGCTGAATGAAGTTGTCGAAAATGTCGTCATCAGTATAGGCGCCGTTGTTGAACAGGATTCGAAAAGTCCCCTGCCATTCCTGCGTTTGCAACACTCCTGTCGTGTCGGGGTAATAGTCGATAAATCCTTCGAAGTTCAGCTCACGCACCCCGGAGATATTAGGCCGGGGAGCCAGAAGCAGGTCCGCAAGACTGTTGTTGACATTGCTGCGTTGGACGAAGCCTACCTCGGGATTAAAGTTCGCTCCGACCTTGTCCTGCACAGCCTGAAACTGCATCCAATCAGTCGTGTAGGAAACATCGCCCCCGAGGTCGTAGTTGTTTTTCGTACCACCCGGCGAATCCGTTGCTGCACTGTAAGCGTGGATGACAAGATTCTTACCGATGACCAGTCGCGTGTCAGCGCCCCCTGTCCGATTGAACGGGTCCAGAACGTTCCCAGATTCCTTGTCGATACCCATGACTCCCACGTAGGACTCTCCAAACAATGAGCGCTTCACCCGAACAACGGAGAAGTTATCGGCAGGATTCGGCCCCTCCGACCGGCTCTGAACGTCCATGAACCCGACCTCGTAATTTCCGAGGGTACCTGTTACTTTTGCGCCGCCGTTAATGGGAACAATTTCGCCTGTGTTCGGATCAATGCCGATCTGGCGGCTGAAGAATAATTGGTCGTTCAAGCCCATGGGGAATGCAAAAACGTCTGCGTTCTCCAGAAAAAACTGCCGCTTCTCAGGATAGAACAGCTTGTATGGCGTCAAATTGAATTGCTGCTGGTCTACTTCCGCTTCGCCGAAGTCTGTATTGCCGGTCAAATTGGCAACCAGGTTGGAGCGCAAGCCGTATTTAATATCCAGTCCGCCCGTGTGGAGAAAATCCGTGCCCCGACTGGCCGAAAGATGGTCGGCGCCGGTTAGACCGTACGGCTGTAAGAAGAACAGTCTGCCGCTCCCAATCCCTGTAATCCCCACCAGCTCCCCTTCCTGCGAGACCTTGGTAATCCCAAACTCGCGGCGCCAGGCGGACCACAAATCCTCCTCGTTCTTGCGGCGGATGAAACGCTTGAAATTCAACCCCCAGATGACGTTCTTCGTCTGCATGAAGTTTAACGTCGAGAAGGGGATGCCCACTGTCGCCATCCACCCGTGGCTGTTAACGCTTGTCGAGGCGCTCCAGATGCCATCCCAGCCCGGATCGAAGTCCTGTTGGCTTCCAGACTGCTGTTCTTCCGTGATGGTTCCGTCCGCCTGGGCCCCCAGTGGGTTGATTTGGAAGATATATGCATTGCGCCGGTCGTGGCTGGGGTCGATGAGAATCTCAAAGTAATCGTCAAGATTTTGCGGCAGATCACGCTGAAGCTGAGTGGCTACGATGCCCGAAGGTTTTGAATCGTCGCAGGCAATGCCAAAGAAGACTTCCTTGCGTGTGTAGAGGATGCGCACCTCAGTTCGCTCAGTGGGCTTTCGCCCCTGGTAGGGCTCTCGCTGAAGAAACTCCGTGACCGGGTTCGCCAACTGCCATTCGGGATCGTTCAGAGTCCCATTGAGTTTGGGAGGATGGGTTACTGAGACTGCATGGGCTATCCTGGTAGTTTTAGCGGGGAGGCGTTGCGGTCCGCGAGCTGATGAGCGGGGTGCAAAACATAATACCGCCGCGATCACGGCAAGGTGTGCCTGAACCGGAGAAAGCGCATAGGCCCATACACGTCTTTGCATCAGGAGAAAGGTCGCCCGAGATCGTAAAATAGTTGGAATCAAGAAAGAGCGCGGCCGCGCGTTGCGCAGCCGCGCGGGACCACGCTTGCGCTCAGAGTCAGTGGCAACTCGTGCTGATCATCTTGAGACTGGTCACCTGCACGTCCGCGTACTCGCCTCCGCCTTCCTCCTCCTTCTCTTCTCCCTCGCCCTCTCCCGGCGCCCGAGTGATCTTCCCGGTCACCGTCACCTTGTGGCCAAGATGGTCCGCCAAATTCACGCTCGTGCTCTTGATACCGTACTTTTTGCCGTTCTGAGTGATGGCGAATTCGTGCGCCGACTCACCCTTTGCTACGCAGCCGGTTATTTTAACTGTCTGTCCCTTTTTCTCTTTCGGCGGGCGGCCTGCCGCTTGCGCCACAATGGCTAAAGTCAGGATCATAACCAGCAAATAAGCAATTCTTTTAGCGTTGGTAAGCATGCTCACCTCCTTGAAATTGGGGCCATAAACGGCCCCATTCCTAACGCTCCCAGCATGGCACGGCAACCTGAAAATTGTCTGAATAAGGAACGAAGCCCTCTGGTGGATGCTCGAAAACCGACTGGCTGATCTGGAGCCGGAGGGCATACTCGTCCCCTGTAAGGAGCGAGGCACCTGGCAGGGTGATGGAACAATCTATGGCGAGGGGACGTGAAGCGATTCTCCACACCCCAACCTCATCGTCGTCGTGATTCCGCCGGGCCGTCGCACGACACGGTTGTGTTCCTGCAAGGGTGGCCATCTACTTAACGGCCTAACTGTTTTGTTTATCGTGCCCGGACGCATGACCGCCATGTA
>JAKASH010000323.1 GCA_021828225.1 Acidobacteriota bacterium
CCGCTCGAAGAGCAGCATGTGGTCGTTACCGCCCCGACTGACCTGCGGCTGGTGGCGGAGCTTATTGACAGACCGGTAAAAGATCTGGAAAGGCTCAATCCCAGTCTCTTGACTTGGGCCACTCCGCTGAACGAGAGTAAGTACGTGCTCTATCTTCCGCCAGGAACGAAGGACTTGTATGACAAGCGAATAGCGGAAGTACCTCCCTCAAAGCGAATCTGGTGGAGAGCCGTCAAGGTGGAGCAGGCGGAAAGCCTTTCTGCCGTCGCGCGCAAATATCACATCACGCGGACTGCGCTGGCCGAAGCCAATCACCTTGATCCGGGAGACAACCCGGAAATCGGTACCTACCTGGTTCTCCCCCTTCCTCGAGGTCGGGAATCTCTCTACCGGGGATTTGGCCGAATTTTCAATTACCGCATCCGGCCTGGTGACACTCTGGGCTCCATTGCGGCGCGGTTTCGCGTGAGCGTTTTGCGTCTCCGTGAATGGAACCACATCCGTGGTACCCAGATCATTGCCGGTAGAACTCTGAGGCTTTTCGCTCGTGGTGAAGAGAGATTTGCGCACTCCGGTGATTATCGTGTGCGACGGGTCGACGGTATTAGGGAATATCGTATCCAGCGCGGCGATACGCTTAGCCTGATCGCCGACCATTTCCACGTGACCGTTGCGGATTTGCGCCGCTGGAATGGCCTGGGAAACTCTGAAATTGTTGCGGGAAGAACGCTAAGACTGAGTGGCGGAAATCACAACAGAACGGTTGCCTCCAATCACACAGTTGAAAGGAGGCGTGGCGCGGTCAATTACTACCGCGTTCGCCGCGGCGATACGCTTAGTGTGATTTCGAGCCATTTCCACGTGAGTGTCGCCGATCTCCGGCGCTGGAATCACTTGAGGGGTTCCTCGATTGTCGTGGGGCAGACGCTAAGACTGACCGGAGCAAGTCAAGCAAGGACAGTCGCTTCCATCCGCCCCGTCAGCAGCCAGCATGGCTCGGTCTATCACTACCGGATTCACCCTGGCGACACCCTCGCTGTTATTGCAGACCGCTTCAAGGTAACCGTTTCGCAGATCCGTGAATGGAACCACCTGAGGGGTTCCCTCATTACCCCCGGGGAAATATTGTCGCTGTACGGTGTCGCGGATTGATACTCTGGTCTCTGTGGCGATGATGGCTCTTGACAGAAGATGTCCAGTGTTATACATCTGGCCCATCAGAGCTTTTTATTAGAAGTCCAGCGCGCCCACGAATCAAGATTCGGCTTCTGACCGGAGGCGATCTTAAGAGGAGGATTGTATGCAGTTCGACGACGAAGAAAATGAGTCTGGAGAAGAATTAGAGGACTACGGAGACGAACTCTCCTCGGACTACGAAGAGGAATTGGAAGAAGAAGGCCTGGGAGAGGACCTGGAAGATCTGGACGAAGAAATTTCCTATGAATCGGAAGAGGAAGAAGTCAAGTCTGTAGAAGCCGAAGTGCCGCCCATTCCTGAACCTCCTTCGCCTCCTCCTGCCAGAGTTCGCCGCGTGGCCCGGCCAAAGGCGCGGGCGGCCGAGGTCAAGCCGAAGAAGGCTGTTAAGGCAAAGCCAAAGAAGGCGGCCAAGGCCAAAAAGGTAGTGAAGGCGAAGAAGGAAGCCGTGAAAGCAAAAAAAGCGTCGAAGGCCAAAGCAGGCAAGAAGCCGGCGGCCGGCAAGAAGGCGCGAGGGCGACGTTGATTTTGGCTTGGTGATACGAGGGGGACTCGCTCCGGAGGTAAGAGACGTTCCCCATCTCGTTCGCTTGCAGACGATTGGCGCATCTTTCAGGCAGCGGACGGATCATCGAGCCGCCCGCACGGATGGTATTGGAACCTGACCGGGCGGTACACCGCATATTTTGACCGCGCAGAAGGGCAAGCATAACGCTTACCGAGGATGGATGAAGGGCCCAGAAATTTCGGTGTGGGAACCAATCCTGTAGGTGCCTCGTTCACCTCGCCGGCAGCTTCGGGATCAGAACCAACGGGATATTCCGCGGTCCGGAAGGTCCTGGCCGTAGAATTTATTCGCCGGATGCGAGGTGGTTCACAGCCATTCCTGATGGGTTGTGATGATGGTCACACCTACGTTGTAAAGTTCAAGAACAATCCCCAACACGTTCGAATCCTGGCCAACGAGATGCTGGCCAGCCGCCTGGCTATGCTCATCGGGTTGCCGGTTCCCGGCCGAGCTGTTGTGGAGGTCTCGCCGAATCTCATTTCCGGAAGTCCACTCCTGAAGTTTGAAACTGCAAACCGTGAAGAAAAGTGTGCGGCGGGCGTCCATTTCGGTTCCAGGTTCCCCGGCGCTCCCAGCCAGACGCTTGTTGTCGACTTCCTTCCAGACCGCCTGTTGCGCCGGGTCACCAACCTTGAATCCATTTTTCTAGGCGCTTACGTGCTGGACAAATGGACTTGCAATTGCGACGGCCGCCAGGTGATCTTTTATCGAACAATCGAACAGAGTGGAAGCCGTTACTCTGCTACGCTGATCGATCATGGTTTCTGCTTCAATGACGGAGAGTGGAACTTCCCGGATAGCCCTATTCGGAGCATTTATCCGCGGCGCCTGGTGTATGAAAGCGTCCTCGGGCTGAAGTCGTTTGAGCCCTACTTGTCCCGCGTGGAAAATATCGAGACTTCTGATCTGGAAGAGTGCCTTCGCGAAGTTCCGCCGGAATGGTGTGGCGATGACCCGCAGCAACTTTCGAGACTTGCAGAGCGACTCTACGACCGGCGCCGGCGCATCCGCCAGCTCATTATTGACGCAAAACAAAGTTCATTGAGACCTTTCCCCAATTGGGATTAGATTGTGAACAGGGACCAAGCAGGTTCAGGGGCAATGATGGCTGAAATGGACAAATACAAGGAGTGTTCGCTCTATCTGGTCCAATACGTGCCGGATTTGGTGCGGGGCGAATTCCTGAATATCGGCTTGTTCCTGTTCAGCCCCCAGGAGAACTATCTGGGCTGCCTTTTCACGGATGATTTCCGGCGCATCAAGCGGTTCCATCCGCAGGCCGATCTGGATTTACTGCGTGACCTTCAGCAGGATTTTGAGCAGCAAATCGATGAACACAGTGATAAACTGGAATCCTACCTTAACTGGATGGAACAATCCTTTTCAAATTTGGTGCAGATCTCGCCGGTCAGGGCCTGCCTGCTGCGTGATCCCGCGACGGAAATTCAGAACCTTTTCAACCGGTACGTGGGCGCTCGCATTGAAGGGCCTCTTCCGGTCGATACGCGAGTGCGGATCAAGCAGCGCCTGCGGCTTTCGTTTGTCCGCGCCGGGGTATGGGATCGTCTGGAGCGGGGCATCCCGGCAGCACGCTGGACTCAGCCGGGCGACCCGTTTACCTTTGACTTCGGGTATCGGCCGCTGGAAATCGCGGGCAAGCCTAACGGTCACATCAAATTCATTCACTCCCTTTCGCTCAAGCGTGATATCGAGCTGGCCAAGGTATTGGTTTACACCATGGAGCACGTACGCCGTAGCGAGCCTGCAGAACTGACGGCTGTTGTTGAGGGCATCGCCGGGGAGGATGACGAAGCGGCCATTCTTTCGCAAAATATTCTGGAAGAGGGTGGAATCGCTATCCACCCTGTTGCTCTTGCTGACGATTATGCCCAGTCTATCCGGCGCGAACTGGCCATTTGACCTGCTTGAGTTTACCAATGCCAATGACTCTCCACGTTGAATGTTACGCCGGCTACAAAGCTGACGAGCGGCCTCTTCGATTCCGTTCCACTGCAAAGGATTCCCGGACGTTTGAAGTGGTCGAGGTTCTCGATCAATGGTATGGCATCGGATATCGTTGTTTCCGGGTGCGCGCGGATGATGGTAATGTCTATATCCTTCGCCATAATGAGAAGGAAGACGAATGGGTCCTGGATTCTTTCCTTCGAACCGGCCAATAAAGAGACCGTTTGCGCCTTTCATGACAATCTCAACGACTCATGGTTAAATAATTTATGATGAGGTCTAATGGTCGTGCCTCAGACTCTCCAGTGCTTTCCTCGCTGAGATGCGCAAGAGCGAATTTCTAATTTCGGTTATGCTGGCGGTTATAGTTTTCCTGTTTGTTTTGGGGCTTCAGCGCCACTGGCATCCGCCTGGATTAAGGGATGCTGCTACCTCGGCTGAACAATACATGCTGGGGAAAAAGGATGCGCGCGGAGGATATCCCAACATTCCAGGCTTCGAAAGGATAAACACTTACTCCATTGACCGGCAGTACCGCGCGGCCCTTTACCGGTCCAATTCAGTCAGCCTGGGGTTTGCACCGGGGCGACTGGTCATTTATAACAGCAAAGACCAGATTGCTTACCAGGTGGACACTCTTGAAGGCGCCAGGGATGCGTGGACCGCTATCTATGATTTTGCAGGGCAACACGGGCTGCCAGCCCGGAATTATCAGCCGCGTCCGGATTATCTTCGCGATCTCACCGGTGACCGCAAGCCCGACATGGTGATCGGACTCTACTCAGGGGGTAACCGCTGCTGTACCACCGTGAACGTCCTGGAGGTTGAGAAGAATTCGCTACAAGTTATCGGCCACATTGAGGGTCTGAATGGATGGCCCTTTGAAGGTCTGGAAATCCGGAGAATTGGCCCTGACCTTATCCGGGAACTGGTTGCACACCGGCCGCAGGTGACAGCATGCGGGCCGCGGGAGGATGCCGCTGATGTCATTTCTGTTTACTCTTATTCTGACGGACAATACAAAGACGAAACCTCGAAATTTACAGATTTCCTTCAAGGGGCCCTTCGAGAAAACCTGGCCAAGTGGTCCCGGGAAAAAACTCCCTCGCTCGGGCTATTGCA
>JAKASH010000324.1 GCA_021828225.1 Acidobacteriota bacterium
TCTACGTGCGCAACGACCAGGGGCAGATGGTGCCGATTTCGACGCTGGTTCATTTCCATCCAGAACTGGGGCCGGAATTCGTGATGCATTACGACGGCTACAACGCCGCCCAAATCAACGGCGGCGCAGCTCCCGGCTACAGCTCGGCACAGGCGATGGCCGCGCTCGAGCAGGTATTCCACCAGACCATGCCAGCCGGCATGGGTTACGACTACATGGGGATGTCATTTCAGGAACAGCAGGCGGAAAAAGGCGTATCGGCGACGGCGATTTTCGGCGTTTCGCTGCTCTTCGTCTTCCTGATCCTGGCGGCGTTGTACGAGAGCTGGACGCTGCCGTTCAGCGTGCTGCTAAGCACTCCGGTCGCTGTCTGCGGCGCATTCGGTGTGCTGCTCTTGCGGCGGCTCTTTGTCGAGAAGTTCTACCCGGCGTACATGGTGCAGATTGATAATGACGTCTTTTCGCAGATCGGGATGGTCATGCTGATTGGTCTGTCAGCGAAAAATGCGATTCTGATCGTCGAGTTTGCAAAGAAGGAATACGAGAAGGGCAAATCGCTGGCCGAGGCGGCGCTCATAGGAGCACGGTTGCGGCTGCGACCGATCCTGATGACCTCATTTGCGTTCATTCTGGGCTGCGTGCCGCTCTGGGTCGCCTCCGGAACAGGCTCTGTGGCGCGCCAGATTATGGGAACGACCGTGATCGGCGGGATGCTGGCAGCGAGCGCGTTTGGCGTGTTCTTTATCCCCGCGATTTTCTACGTGGTGGAGCGCCTGTCAGGTGCCGCGCGGCAGAGGACGGCAGCCCAACTGGCGCCGGGAGAGGCATCAGGTCAGGGCGACTGAATGAAGAAGCTTCTGTATCTCACATCGCTCGTCTTTCTCACCGGCTGCATGGTCGGGCCGAAGTATCAGCGGCCCCCCGTCAGCGTTCCGCAGACCTATCGTGGCCAGATGCCAGCGGCGGCCACTTCGCTTGGCAACGAGAAATGGTGGCAGGTGTTTCAGGACCCAGTGCTCGTGAATTTGATTCACACTGCCGTCACCAACAACTACAACGTGCGCATCGCCGCCACGCGGGTACTCCAGGCGCAGGCGTCGCTCGGCATCACCCGCGGCAACCAATTCCCCTTTGCGAGCGCCGGGGCGGGACTTTTCAGCGAGAAGAACCCGAAAATTTCCAAGGTGTTCCCGGCCTACGAAGTGAATGCGGGCCACGTGAATCTATCAGTAATCTGGGATCTGGACTTCTGGGGCAAATACCGGCGCGAAACCCAGGCGGCCCAAGCCGATCTTCTGGCCACCGAGTGGGGGCAGCGAGCAGTGCTTTCGTCGGTGGTTTCGAGCGTGGCGACGGCCTATTTCCAGCTCCGCGCCCTCGACAGCCAACTGGTGATTGCTAAACGCACGCTAGCCTCGCGCCAGGATTCGCTTCGGCTCATCCGTGTGCTTGAGAAAAACGGCTCAGCGTCGATGCTCGATGTAAGCCAGGCAGAGCAACTCGTCGATACGGCGGCTGAGGCGATTCCCGATCTCGAACGCCAGATCGAGCAGCAGGAAAATCTGATCCGCATCCTGTTGGGCGAGAATCCCGGACCCATTCCGCGCGGACGGCCGCTCACCGAGCAGCCGGCGCCGCCCAGCGTTCCCGCGGGGTTGCCGTCAGAACTACTTGATCGCCGGCCAGACATTCGGGAGGCGGAAGATAACCTGATCGCCGCGAATGCCCAGATCGGCGTGGTGAAAGCCGATCTTTTCCCGACCATTTCCCTGACGGGAACGGGCGGACTTGAGAGCTACGCGCTTAATCGGCTCATCAGCACCCCGTCCGAAACGTGGAATGCCGCCGTGAACGTGACGCAGCCGATTTTCGCGGCCGGAGCACTCCGGGCGGGCGTGAAGCTGGCCCGGGCGCAATGGCAACAGATGGTTCTGACGTATCAGCAGACAATCCAGGACGCCTTTGAGCAGGTCTCGAACGCGCTCATCGGATACCAGAAGGATCGTGAATTCCGCCGCCAGCAACAGCGCCTCACGCAAGCCGCGAGGGAATCCGACCACCTCTCGATGGTGCTCTACCACAATGGTGGCGCGAGCTACCTGCAGGTCCTGACGAGCGAAACGAACTATTTCGCAGCGGAACTGAACCTTGTCCAGGCGCAGCTCAACGAGCGGCTCGCGCTCGTCCAAATCTACCAGACACTCGGGGGCGGCTGGCAGCAGTAAACGCCCGGCTTTTGGTGGTTCCTCTCTCGATGATCACGCAGAAGGAATCGTGAACGGCCTTCCCCACAGAGGCTTCTCTCAAAAGGATCTTCCGCTTCAGGCAGGATTCCTTAACTCAAATCGCTCTCAACAAACTCTTAAAAGTCTTATCTTCGTTTTCGTGCCATGACGCAATCCATCTCAACGGCGCAGAGGTCATCTGGATCGTTTGATACCGGGATAAAATCAACCACGTCAAAACCAAGCGCCCGAAAATGGGTGATGGAATCTATAAACCCGTTCATCCCGCTATAGATGGGTCGGAAGGCAATTTCCGTTTGAAGCGCTAAGACCTTGTTTAGAGTAGATTCCCCTCCTCTCGCAACCTCGAGGTCAAAACCCTGGGTATCAAGCTTCAAGTAAATTCGTGGCGAGGGAATCCCTTCCATAAAAGAGTCGAAAGCGGTGTCGAGGCGACGGACTTCGACCTCCTCGGTTCGTGCCACATGGCTCCCCGGAAACTGAATCTGGGATTCTTCTCGAGGAGCCAGGAAAGAACTAAACTCAGTCTGCTCGGTGACCTTGATTTTGCTGCAGCCGTCGCGCGCTCCCAGAGCGTATGGAAGCACGCGCCAAGGCTCCGCGGCCGCTGCGACCGATCTAAGCGCTTCAAGATTGGTTGGAACAGGTTCAAAGGAAATGATCCATCCTCGATACCCTAGTTGACGAAGGATCATGCCAAACTGTCCCCGGTTGGCCCCAACGTCGAACACACAGTTGATTGAGAGCCCTTCGATTATCTCTTTAAGGGTGCTGCGGCTCCGCAACCAGCGAAGCCACTCTCCGGGCAGATAGGAGACCACTTGGTATCCCGAAAATCGCAGAACACCCCTAAGTGCTCTTTGCGCCAACCATGAATTCGACATGAAAGGAATCTCGACAGTTCCCGCTGTTTGTCCGACAGCCCAATCCCTCAAGGGCCTTTCAGCAGACTCCTATTTCGACAGCTTCGCCAGGGCACCGGCCTTTCAAGATGGCACTCGTTCTGTAGATTACCGCTGCGAGAGCCAACGCCCAACCATGCGCAAGGAGTTTGGTGGAATCCCAATATAACCTCAACGGCCCTCTTGGTCCAGAAGAAAGCCAGATTGCCGAGTCAAGCACGCCTCTCCCGGCGGCGCTCTTCATCGCCGGCTACTTTTGCAAGTGCTCCTTGTCCATTAACTGACAAGACCGCGCGAATAAATCGTCCGCTTTGAAGTGATCCTGCAAAGTCAAAACACGGACACAAGTTCAGCAGCGGTGAAATTAGAGCAGGCCCGGGTGCCCGGCTGACGAGCCGGCTGTCATAAGCCCAACAGACCCGGGCTCAGGTTTGCAACGCGACGTCAATCAATGAGACCGCATCAAAAAACCCTTTCGCATTTCGTCACTCGCCCCGACGCCGTGCCGGTCGTGAAAAGATTGGATTCAGGCCCTGCTTCACCGTATAAACGAAAGTTCCCACGTTAACAAACGTCACGGCGGCTGCGAAGCAGGCCGCCATACCCTCAGCGCCGAAAGCGGGAACCAGCACGAAGGCCAGACCGACATTCAACAGCCCGGCGACAAAATGGATCTTGACTACGGCGTAATCCCTTTTGAATGACATCATCATCAGCATTGTCCAAACCGCTCCCATTGACAGGTTCAAGACATTCAAAGCAAGAATACGCAAGATGTTCGTCGCAGGCGCGAATTTGGCGCCAAACACAATCCTTATAATCAGTGGCGCGCCGATGACACTGACCGCAAAAATGAAGGTTCCCAACGGCACAAGAACCGCCAGGGCTCTCCTGCCTTCACGCAGCGCAAGTTCCTTCGAGGTAGCAGCCAGTTTGCTGACCTTGGGGAAAAAAGCATGATAGATCGGGCTGAGAGAGTCCATGGCGACCAGCACTAGACGTTCCGCAGCAACGTAGTACCCGACGAGCGCAATGTCATGCACGAACATTCCTAAAATGAAGGCATTACTTGAAAGGTAGAGCGTGGTGGCCCCAGACGACAGGAAGAGGGCCCATCCCTCTTTCAGACTTCTCACGATGTCGCCCCACGCCGGGAGGGAGAACCGAACCTTGAACTTATAAACCGCAAACGCCGCTCCGCAGACGCCCGTGAGCAAAGACTGCCCTGATAAAATGATTGCGCAAATCAGGAGGTCGTGAGGGCTCCTGACAAAAAGAACCAAAGAAAGCAGTCCTAGCGCCCTCACCGAGAAATTGATGAATGGAATGCCCTTCATCTGCTCAAAACCCTGGTACAGCCAGAGTGGGAAAAGCGCTCTTCCCAGTATGATACCTGTGAGAACCCACACCAGTGACGCCACCATCCGTACTTTGGGCACAAATATTGTGGTGGGAACCAAAACACACAAAAACAAGAGCAGGAGGCAGGCTTTAGCGCCCCATACGCTCATCACGGTCCGGCTCGCCGATTCAATGTCCTCTCTTTGAGTTGAAATGCTGCGCGTTGCAGACCAATCAAATCCGTAGTCAACAACTGCACTAAGGCCGCCCACAAGCGCCTGGGCGAAGCCAAGAAGCCCGAATGCGCCCGCACCCAAAACACGGACCATGTAGGGATAAGTCACCAGGAGCA
>JAKASH010000325.1 GCA_021828225.1 Acidobacteriota bacterium
AAAAGGAAGCCGGGATAGGAAAGGTCGCCAGCCCGGGGATGGACCGCATGGCCAACGGATGCCATTTCGACACTCTGAATCGCCTTCATAGCCGCGCCCAAAGCGTCTTCCTCAGCGCCGGCCGAGTCCATTGGAGCCCGCACGGCCCCGGCTGCGTATATGCCGGTTCGCAACGTCTCGTAAGGAAAGCACACAAAATTCGAGTTCGGAAAGCCGTCGCGGAGGATCGGCAGGTCAGGACCTTGGCGGTAAGCCAGGTTCAGGATTTCCGTTCCTTCGTGCGAGCGCAACCGCTCGACGGTCTTCTCGGCTTCCGCCCGCTGCGTCTCGGATTCGTTCCGCTGAACTTTCGCCTGTGCATCACGCAGATCTCGAATAGCGTCATTATCGGCGGCATTGGGTACAAGTCCCGTGGCCAGCACCACGATATCCGCCGGAATCGTGATGTCCTCGTCCAGCAGCGTGCCCTTCACGTCAACCTGGAGCTGCCCGCCGCTTTGACCTCGAACCTCAGTCACATCGCCCTTCATCAGGAACGTCGCAGGGTGGTTCTGGACCTTGGCGAAATATCGCTCGTATTGTCCGGGGGTTATCATGTCCCGGTAGACGATGTAAACCTTGGTCTCCGGGCTGCTCTGGTGGATCACGTCCGCCTGCTTAAGCGTGGCCATGCAGCAGACAGAGGAACAGTAAGGCAAGTGGTCTTTGTCCCTGGAACCGGCACACTGGATAAACAAAACGCTCTCGGCTGGCTTGCCGTCCGAGGGACGCACCAGCGGGCCCTCGCCTATCATCGCTTCAAATTGATCGTTGGTGACGACATCGGGAGAAGATCCGTAGCCAAGATGCCCAAGCTTTGAAGCATCGTAGGGCTTCCAGCCCGTGGCCATCACAACCGCGCCGGCACGATGGACGAACGGCTGGCCGCCGTTCTGCAGCGTGACATCAAACATTCCCGGCTGGCCTTCCGTTTTCACAATTCGCGTGGACGTGTAAACCTTGATTTTGTGGTGACTCGTCACCTTCTCGATCTTCTGCGAAAGTCCGGTTTCCTCGAGTTCGGTATAAGGTGGGTGTGTGGGGAAATGCTTTTTGACTGCGGCAAGCGAGCCGCCGAGGTGCGGCTTTTTCTCAACCAGAACCACGTCATAGTCCGCATCCGCTGCTTCCAGTGCCGCCGTGATGCCGGTTACGCCGCCGCCAACCACCAGGATAGTTTTCGAAATCCCGTCAGAAACCGGTTCCAGTGGCTCCATCTTCTGAGCCTTCACAATGCCCATTCGCAAGCAGTCTTCGGCGAGCATCTGGGTATCTTCATTCCCAGGCTCGTGACTCCACACCACGTGTTCCCGGAGGTTCACACGGTCCATGGCTGTTTGGGAATCGAAGCTGAAAGCATTCGTCTTCGTACGGGGGGAGCAGCCGGCGATCACCACGGTGTTGATAGCGCCCTGCGCCAGATCGTTTTGGATAGCCGTCAGCCCATCCTCGCCGCAAAGGAACGGATGGGTTCTGCAGACTGGGGCTTTGTACTCCTTTTGCGCCACGTCCACCAGGCGGTTGACGTCGATGGACTCACCAATGGAGCAGCCGCTACAGATGTAGACCCCGAGTTTCCTATCCATGGTGAGCGCTCCTTACAGCGCATTGCAGTGCCTTCAACGCCGCTCCGGTAGCATCCCGAACCGTGGCAGAAACCTCCTCAGGGCGCTTCGCGCAGCCTGTCGCATAAATGCCCGGCGTTCCGTTTGTCACGAACCCGAACTCGTCCTGCGCCAGCTTCAGCGGAAGCCCGCTTGTCTGTGGCACCATTCCAGTCGCCAGAACGACCAGGCTGAATCTCTGGGTGAGTTTCTTCCCCGTGAGCACTTCTTCCGCCGTCACCAGCAGGTCGTGCGTTTGCGGATCTTCCTCGACCCTTCCCACTTTTCCCTTGATCATTTTCAAGTGACTGTTCGTGGCCACCTTTGCGTAGAAATCCTGCAGGAACCCGGGCGTCCGGGTGTCAATGTAGAAAATTGTGACCTGGGCTTCCGGATAAAGGTTGTGGATGTAGGTGCTGTGCTTCAGCGAGGCTGAACAGCAGACGCTCGAGCAGTAAGGCAGGTGGTTCTCGTCCCGGGAACCCGCGCACTGGACAAAGGCAACGGTCGCCGGTTCTTTCCCGTCCGATGGCCGCAGGATCTTTCCTGCGGTGGGCCCGTTCGAGGCAGCCATCCGCTCGAGCACAACGTTTGTGACCACGTTGGGGAATTGGCCGAATCCGAGGTTCGTAATTTTGGATGCGTCGTATGGAGCCCAGCCCGTCGCCACCACGACCGCGGCGACACTGAACTTTTTCCGCTCGATTTGTTGCTCAAGCTTAATGGCCCCGTACCGGCAGGCGTCAACACAGGCGGCGCAATCCTTCTTGCAGGCGTTCCGGTCGATAACATATTCCGCCGGAAAGGCCATCTTGTGCGGCAGGTAGGCCGCTTTCGTTTTCGATAAGCCGAAGTTGAACTCATCCCGCCTTTCCACAGGGCAGGCTTCGGCGCAAGCTCCGCAAAGGGTGCAGGTCTCGGTCACATAGCGCGGCGAAAGCTTCACGGTCGCTTCGTAGTTTCCAGCCGAGCCGGTAAGTTTCTCCAGCTCAGCCTGAGTAAGGACCGTGATCCTGGGGTTGTTCTTGATGCGCCGGAAATTGATTTCGAATCCACATGCCGGCGGGCACAACTTGGGGAAATAGAGATTGAAGCCGATCGCCCGGCCACCTAGGAAAGCTGACTTTTCGATGAGAATAATGCTACATCCCGCCTCCGCGGCCTCGATGGCAGCGGTCAGCCCGGCAACGCCTCCGCCGATCACCAGGAGGCTGTTTCCATTGCTCGATGCTGTATTCCCATTGCTCATCTCAGCTACCGTGGCGATTCACACGCAACGCCGCCGTTGCCGGCAGCGCGCTCCATGGAGTCAATAACCGATGCCTTCAGCTTCATCGTTTTCTCGTTGAAGAGACTGAACCTCAGCCATTCCATCGCGAAAACCAGGAGTTCCTCGTCATCGGTCCGAATGGCTTCCAGCCTTGCCTCATCAACATCGAAGATCCCCGTGAAGCGTGTTTCGAAAACAAAGCGTCGGAAGCGGTCCAGGTCGTAACAGGCCATCAGGTACATTTCGAGTTTGGCTGGTTGCAGCGGTTCGCCTTTTTCCCAGAATTCGTTCAGCATCAGATTTTTGAAGGGTTCGCCCATCATTTCGAACGTGTCGATCGACTGGCTCGAGATCCAGTCGCGAATTGAGCGTTGCGGCCCGTTTCCATGTCCGTGGCACAGGTCTTCATGAAGGACAAAATAGAATCCGCGCTCCGTCGGGTGGGGGCCCTTCGGCTCTGCCAGCCCCAACGGGTACATGCGGCACGCCCATGGACGATGGACATAAATGCTGCAGCCTTGATCCGAAACAAAAGGACAGCGCTTGTCTCCGGAGCTCATCTTCAGGAGAACCACTGGAAGCTTCTGCTCTTTCGTACAGCCCAGGATCGTGTACTTCTCCAAAAACTCCGTGGAGTCAAGGTGCAGAGCCTTTTTCATCCGGAGCACGTCATAGGGGGTGAGGACAATCGAGACATCGCGGCAACAACAGGTGAAACAATCCACGTCCCTGCCGCAATGAAAGTCCAAAGTGTCATCCAGGCTGAGTCGCGGGTAGTCGCGGAGAATGGTTTCCTGTGTGGAGGCTCCATCAGGCATGGGTCGCGTCCTTTTCATTGATGATGTGGTCCCTCAACGCCCCTTTGGACCAGACGGGGAGCGGTCCGCTGTCTCCGGTTATGGGGTCAAACCGATGGCGGTAGGACACTCGGATGTGAAAGTGAGTTTCCATCCATTCCCAACCGCGCACGAAGTACGGGCACTCATCGTTGAAGCATACGTACTGATATTCGCCGCTCCAACTGCCCATCTGAGGATTAGCCCATCGGGTCATTGGTTGCAGGCAATAGGGGCACACGTTCTTTCCCGGCTCGGCCATCACACAGCCTCCTCTGGGAGGCGCCCGGACTCACCGGGCACCTCCTGTTGAAGGGAAAGCTACCGGATCTCCGCCTACGCAAAGATCCGATGGATGGGACGTGTCTTCATCTGCCAGTCGCCGGTGCTCGGATCAAACCGGCAGTTGGCAAACACGTGCCACTTCTCCTCGTCCATCTTGGGCTTGTCCGCCCGGCAGTAGTAACCAGGCCAACGAGTCTCATCCCGGAAGAGGACCGTCCGGACGTGCGCCTCCGCCTGCCACATGCGGTGGATGTTTTCCCAGCACCGCATCAGCTCGTGAAGGTTCGGAGCGGCCAGCTTCTTGGAATCTTCCTTGAGGAACTCCAGCAGTTCGAGAGCGCGTTCGAGTTGAGCCTTGTTGGTGGTGAATTGCGAACTCACCCCGCCGGCGTACTCGTCCATGATCTTCTGCAGCCGGAACATGAACATGCGCGCTTTGATGTAGTTGGGGTTCACCTCAGGATCGGTGGTTTCACCCTTATGAGTCTCGTAGGTCTCAAGGGGCTTCAGAATTTCAGTCACCACAGAGTCCACCGCAGCCTGGTCCACGTTCGGAGCCGAGTTGTTCTCAATGATGAACTTGATCGCAGACTTGGCGGCGATTCGGCCTTCGGCGTGGGAACCGGAGGAAAACTTGTGGCTTGACGCTCCGGAGGCATCGCCCGCGCAGAACAACCCCTTGACGGTAGACATATTGGTATAGCCCCAGAAGTACTCATTCTTGCTATCGCCGGATTGCAGATCCTCAGGCCCGCTGACCCACGCGCCCGAGGCTCCAGAGTGCGATCCGATAAAGTAAGGTTCC
>JAKASH010000326.1 GCA_021828225.1 Acidobacteriota bacterium
TGCAGGCCTACCCGGACGAGCCGAACAAGATGCTGATGGGCGGCCGGCGGGACAGCTTCTGCGGGAAGATGTCGGTGTGCAACAACCTGTGGCAGTACGGCATTCGCTTCACGCTGACCACGCTTCACACCATGGCGCCCTCGTCGGAAGCCTTCAGGCAGGATCTCAAATCCTTCGCGGCCACCTGCCGGATCGTGAGGGGACTGAAGAACCTGCGGGTGGGGGTGCTGGGAGCGCGGCCGGCGGCCTTCAACACGGTTCGCTTCAGTGAGAAGCTGCTCGAGCATGCCGGGATTACGGTGGAAACGCTCGACCTGTCGGAAGTCTTCGGAAAGATTCAGCGCCTGGCCGACGACGGCGCGAAGGTGAAGGCGAAGCTCGAAAGCATCGGAAGCTACGTCCCGACGGGCGGGATTCCCCCGGCATCGCTCCTGAAGATGGCCAAGTTCGGAGTGGTGGTCGATGAATGGATGGCGGCGAATGAGCTGGCCGGGACCTCGATCCAGTGCTGGACGGCGATGGAAGAGTTCTTCGGCGTGGTTCCCTGCACGCTGATGAGCATGATGTCGAACAACCTGCTGCCGAGCGCCTGCGAGACGGACATGACGGGGATGGTCGGCATGTACGTGCTCCAACTGGCGTCGGGAACGCCGAGCGCGATTGTCGACTGGAACAACAATTTCGGCGAGGACCCGGACAAGTGCGTGATCTTCCACTGCTCGAACCTGCCCAAACACTTCTTTGAAGATTTCAAGATGGACTTCCAGGAAATCATTGCGGGTTCGGTGGGGAAGGAGAACACCTACGGAACCGTGGTGGGCAAGCTCAAGACCGGGCCCATCACCTTCTGCCGGGTATCGACGGACGACCTGAAGGGCGGGATGCGGGCTTACGTGGGCGAAGGCGAGACGACGGACGACCGGCCGGCGAGCTTTGGCGGATACGGCGTGTTGAAAGTCGCGGGGCTGCAGGAGCTGCTGCAATACATCTGCAGGAATGGCTACGAGCATCACGTGGCCGTGAACCGGAGCCGCTACGGCGCCGCCATCGCCGAAGCCCTCGGCAATTACAAACGCTGGGACGTTTACCGGCACGGAACGAATGGGAAGTGAGGCAAACCGAGGTCCGGCATCACCGCCACAGGCTGTCCAGCCGGGAAGGCATTCCCGGCCAGAGATCCGGGGTAAACTTATCAACGTTCGGAATTCCTGATGGCGATAACCGTCGTACGCCGGGGAGAGATCTTTTCCTCCGGCAGCATTGTCTCGCCAGGCTTGAAGCTAAGAGGAGGGAAAGGCTGTGAAGCTCGAGGACGTAGCCAGGCGAGCGCGAGTCTCAATCACGACCGTGTCCCGCGTGCTGAATAATACCGCGCCCGTCAAGACCTCGACTCGGGCGAGAGTTCTGAAGGCGGTGAAGGAACTCCGGTACCATCCCAACCTGTATGCGCGCACGCTGGCGGGGGGCAAGAACCGCACTCTGGGGATGATCGTCTCCAACCTTGAAAATCCTTTCTTCCTGGATATCTTTCGCGCGCTCGAATCCGATGCCCATCAGCACGGCTATGAGGTGCTGGTGGCCAACACCGATTACTCTCCCCGCCGGCTGGTCTCGAGCGTTCATCTGATGGTGGGACGGAGGGTTTCGGGGCTGGCGGTCATTGTTTCGGAAATGGACCCGTCGCTGATGAAGGAACTCACGGGGCTGAACCAGCGAATCATCTTCTATGACGTGGGCGTGCCGGCGCGGAATATCTGCAACATCCGGGTCAGCTATGAGAAGGGCATCCAGAAGACGGTGGAATACCTTTATCTGATGGGCCACCGGCGAATGGCATTTGTAGGGCATCATACGGGATTGGCGCCGCTGCTGGACCGCGAGAAATCCTTCCTCGACACCATGAAGCGCTACCGCGGCGAGGTCGAGTACGCGACAGCGGCGGACCACGACGGCCCGCAGGGCGGCCAGCTTGCCACGCATCAGCTTCTTGAGTCCGGCTTCAAACCGACCGCCATCATCGTGGTCAATGACTTCATGGCGCTGGGAGTGCTCAAGGAACTGCGCGAGCGCGGCCTGCGGGTTCCCGCCGATGTCTCGGTGACGGGTTATGACAACATCGGGCTTTCGGAGTTCAGCTGCCCGCCCCTCACCACGGTCAACATTCCGCGCGCTGACATCGGCCACCTGGCTTTTGACGCGCTGGTCCTGCAGGGCGAGGAAACCTGGGCTCGGGGGCGGGAATTTCGGATCAATCCGGAGGTGGTCATCCGGGAAACCACCGGCGCGGCTCCGGGCCTGCAGTAGCTTCCAGCAGCCGAACTCTGCCGTTGTGTCCGCCGCGGATTCGAAGGGACAACAGGCATCGCCAAACAGATTCCACGCCTGCCGAGAGCCCCTTGACCACTCTATGCACCCCACCCGAACTTTCGCAGTTGAGGGTGGTGAGAGGACGTAAGTGCATTCCTTAGGCGTACGAGGAGGGCTTGATCGATCCGTTTGCTGTCTCCTGGGAAGAGATTCCGGAAGCGATCGCTCTGGGTACTGAAGCGGCCTTGGAGGACGTGCGGCGACGGTACAGGTTGATCACGAATGTCGTTGAAGAGATGGAGTGGTGGGCGGGGGCTACCGCAAAAGCGAAGACCGTTTCGAGGACCATCAAGCCGGTTTCAGTCCTCTGCTGGATGACCTGGAGGTGCAGGAACCGTTTCGGCGAACTCAACCGAAGGTGGAACGAAATGAACTCTGCCCTTGCGGGAGCGGAAAAAAGTTCAAGAAGTGCTGCGGGCGCTAAATACTGCCAGCCCGTGCCTGGCTCAACTGATCGGGAGCAGTTTGGCAAGCCGGGTCTGCGTACAAACCCCGGAATCAGTAGACCTCGGGCGGCCTTTCAGGAGTTCCGGAGCGCAGATTCAGGCAGGCGATCTCCGGCGGGCAGCCAACGCGAACAGGCAGCAGGACCTTGCCGATGCCGCGACTGACGTAGATTTGCGTGCCGTCAAGCCGGTTCCAGCCCGAAATGAAGCGCTTGCCCAGTTTCGACCGGGTGTAGAGCGCTCCCACCACCGGCAGCCGCACCTGGCCTCCGTGGGTGTGGCCGGACAGCACCAGGTCGATGCGATGCTCGGCGGCCATGCGAACTCCCACCGGATTGTGGCAGAGCAAAATCTTAGGGTCTCGCGCCGGAATGTGCCGCATGCCTGCGTCCAGATCTGCGGCGTCCCACCACAGATCGTCAACTCCCACCATCCAGAGCCGCGCGTGGCCTGAATGCAGGCCGAAATGGGAATTGCGCAGCACGTGGATTTGCTGAGCCTTCAAGGCTCGCGTCATCTCATCGGCATCCACCTGGAAGTCGTGGTTTCCAAGGACCGCGAAAACTCCGAGCCGGGCCTGCAGTCCGCCCAGCACTTCGGCGACCGGCCAGATGTAGGAAGGCGAAAAGGTGACATAGTCGCCGGTGAGGGCGACGACGTCCGGCTGGAGCCGGTTGGTCATCCTGACGGCGCGCTCGACGTCTTCAAGAGGCGTGTAGAGGCTGTGATGGATGTCGGTAAGCTGGACAATCCTCAACCCGTCGTACGCCGCACTCAGCCGGCGCATGTGGATGTCCATCTCGGTGATTTCGGGGTCCTGGGACAGGAGTGGCGGGGAAAGCTCCGGCCGCGAGGCCGAAAGCGAAAGCGTAATCAGGCCGCGGCGCCTTGCACGACGCCTGGCCCCCAGGTAATACCTCATATCGTTTCCCGACGCTTACAGGCAAAAGCCATGAAGGCTTTAAGCAAATTCTGCGGCTGCCTTAGCTGCACTGAACTTTTCCATGCTCTTCCAGAATTCCAGAAAAGACCTCGATCATGGATTCATGAATCAGGCCGTTGGATGCGAAGATCTCATCGCGATGGAGCGAAAACGGGCCGCCACCCAGATCGGTGACGCGGCCTCCGGCTTCCGTCACCAGCAGGGAGCCGGCCGCCTTGTCCCAGGGATTCAGCTTCAGCTCCCAGAAGCCTTCAAAACGGCCCGTCGCTACCGAACAAAGATCCAACGCCGCCGCCCCCGCCCGGCGGATTCCGTGCGAAAGGTGCGTGAACTTGAAAAAGAATTCCAGGTTGAGATCGTGATTGGAAGCGAAGGGCGGAAAGCCGGTGCCCAGCAGGCTTTCAGAAAGATTGGTAGTTTGCGACACGCTGATCTGCTCGCCGTTCAGATACGCTCCGGCGCCGCGTTCAGCCGAGAAAAGTTCTTCGCGGTTGGGATCGTAAACTACTCCGGCGATCACTTCGTCGCGGTAAGCAAGTGCCAGGGTGACGCAATAAACGGGGAATCCGTGGGCAAAATTCGTTGTGCCGTCCAGCGGGTCAACGTACCAGCAGTAATCAGAACCAGTTTGCTTGCCGCCGCCTTCTTCAGCCACAATCGCGTGATTCGGATAGCGGCGCCGAAGCTGTTCAATGATCATGGCTTCAGAACGTCGGTCGGCTTCCGTCACGATGTCGGATTTCCGCTTGTAAGAAATTTCGTGCGGCTGGTTTGAAAGCTGGGCGAGTAACGCTCCCGATTCGCGGGCAATTTCCACTGCAACATCCAGGTAATTATCCATAATATTCAAAGACCTTTGGTTCAATCTCCTTCTTGTGTTATCCAGCTTTTGGATTCATCCACGCTCGGCTAAGATTCAGCTCCCGCCAGAACCCGCTTTCGGCCTTCGCCTTCAGCCCAGACCGCGCCGTTCTCGCAATATTCCTTCTTCCAGACCGGCACCGTCTGCTTCAGGCGGTCAATCAGGTAATGGCAGGCTTCAAAGGCGGGCCGGCGGTGCGCGGCTGTGACAATAATG
>JAKASH010000327.1 GCA_021828225.1 Acidobacteriota bacterium
GTTGGAAGTGGAACTGGCACGCGTACGGACGCTATCCACCACTTATGCGGCCTTCTTGAATTACGCTTTTGATGTCAAAACGAAACGGTTCCATAACTTCCTGAGTTTCGACCGCCGGTGGCTTGATGAACAGGGGTCTGAGGATTGTCACGCCCGTGCGCTCTGGGCGCTGGGCGTGGGCGTAGGACGCTCCCCTTATCGAAGTTTCCAAATCATGGCCGGACAACTCTTCGCGCGGGCGTTGCCGGTGGTGGCGATGTTTACCTCACCGCGCGCATGGGCCTTCTGCCTCATTGGCATCCACGAATATCTGCGCCGTCTGAGCGGCGACAGCTTGGCCCACCAGACCCGCGATACGCTCACCAAACGGCTGATGGACATCTTCGACAGGGCCTCTCACGCGGACTGGCCCTGGTTTGAAGAGGAGCTGAGTTACGACAATGCCAAGCTGGCGCACGCCCTGCTCCTGAGCGGGCACGCCACCGGGCAAAAAGCTGTATTCGAGCGGGGCCTGGATGCGTTGCGCTGGCTGGTGGGGGTGCAAACCTCCGAAAATGGGCACTTCCGGCCCATTGGCAGTAACGGATTCTATCGCCGCGGCGGCCCGCGCTCGACCTTCGACCAGCAGCCTGTCGAGGCTCAGTCGATGGTGTCTGCCTGTCTTGAGGCCTACCGCACGACCTCGGACTCCTGGTGGTACGAACAGGCCCAACGCGCCTTTGACTGGTTCCTGGGTTGGAACGACCTCGGCTTGGAACTTCACTCTGTCAATACCGGCGGGTGCCGCGACGCTTTGCACGTGGACCGGGTGAACGGAAACCAGGGCGCCGAATCAACGCTGGCATTCCTGCTCTCGCTTGCGGAAATGCACCTCATGCAAAATGCCGTCACGGTGTTCAACGAGCCGGCTTCCTAGGAACTGATGAAACCTATCAACGTCCATCGCACGAAAATCACTCTGTATCCCGATAACAAGCGCGTCCTGGTTCGGCCCTTCCATTTCATGAGCGGACAGCGTGCCAGCGAGATTTGCGCCCGTATCATGGCCCTATCCGAGGATGAAGTCCATACACTGCTAGGGCAGTTGGAGGCTGAATTCGATGGACGCCACAAGAAGATCCGCGAGTTTTTTCTGCGTCGATTTGAGGAGGTTCGCCCCTATTTGTTGAGCGACCGGACACTCTCCGAAGAAAGGGCGTTATTGGTCGGGGGGTATTTCACTCACGAGTATTCATTTGAAGCTGCTGCGTTGTTCAATCCCTCCATCGTGCCGCACCCGGACCAGTCGAACCTGGCGATCGGCTCGCGACGTTTCGTTCTAAGCCTTCGAGCCGCGGGGGAAGGGCATATTTCCTCCATTACCTTTCGCAGCGGGGTTGTGGACTCCGATGGAAAGCTGGTGATCGATGCGACCACCCGTTACAGCCTTGAGCCAGCGCGCCTGCCTGACGCTGCGTTCGAAAAGGGCCTGTTCGAGCGGAAACTTCGGGAACTCAGCCTGCTCGGCGCCTTCAGCCGGGAGGTCCTAAGGCCCCTGGGAGAGGTGTTCACGCTGGAAGAATTGCGAACCAGTATCAACCTTGCAGCCAAGGAACTCCGGGTGCGTGACCTCGAAACGGAAAAGGTGGCTAAGAAAACTCTGGCGCTAGCTCAATCGTGCTTTGAAGTTGAATTCGATTCGGACTCTTGTTTGTCAGAACGGGTCCTTTTCCCGTTTACACCCGCCCAGAGTCACGGCATCGAGGATGCCCGCTTCGTTCTCTTTCAAGACGACGATGGCACGCGGACTTATTACGCGACTTACACGGCCTATGATGGGAAAGCAATTCAGCCCCAGTTTCTCGAAACTCCCGATTTTCTCCATTTCAAGTTCATCACGCTGAGCGGCCCGGCCGTCGAAAACAAAGGCATGGCGCTCTTCCCGCGAAAAATCAAGGGCCTGTACGCGATGCTTGGCAGGCAGGACTACGAAAACCTTTATGTGATGTTTTCCGATCATCTGCATTTCTGGCACACCGCGCAAGTCATCCTGAGGCCGGCGTTCCCGTGGGAATTCATCCAGTTGGGCAATTGCGGCTCACCGATCGAAACGGAAGCGGGGTGGCTCGTCATCAGTCATGGCGTGGGGCCGATGCGGAAATATTGCATCGGCGCCTTCCTGCTCGATCGAGACGACCCGACCAAGGTCATTGGCCGCCTGCGTGAGCCAGTCATTAAGCCCAACAAAAACGAGCGGGAAGGCTACGTCCCCAACGTCGTTTACTCCTGCGGCAGTCTCCTGCACGGCCGGCAGCTCATTATTCCTTACGGGACGTCCGACTACGCCACAACGTTCGCCACAGTGCAGCTCGATGAAGTGCTGGCCGCCATGCAATAGTCCTGAATCCTGTCGAGAACTCTATCGAGGCTGCAAACATCGAAGTCATTAGAGAACGGCGCTGACTCCCAATATGATTGCTGTTTAGTGTCTCCATCGGGGATGGTGGAAACCCCTCGCCTTCAGGCGAAGCAAGTTTTGGTGTAACGTGGTTGCGTGCGACCTGCTGCGGCAAATTGGCGCAGAACACGAACTGGAGATCGTGTCCGGGAAGGTCGCCCGCGACCACGTACACCTGTTGGTGTCGTACCGGCCCGACCAACGGGTGAGCCAGATTATGCAATGGCTGAAGGGAATCAGCTCGCGGGTGCTGCTGCAGGAGTTCCCCCATTTGCGCAAGAAGCTTTGGGGAAGGCACTTCTGGGCGCGGGGATACCTGGCGGTCAGCTCCGGCACCATTACCGACGAGATGATTCGCGAATACATCAATGAACAAGAAGGCGAGCAGGTCATTGACGACAGTCGATTTCCAATCGACAGCCCCTAAACCCCTCGGCTTACAGCCGAGGGTCGTTTAGTGTCTTGTCTTCAGTCCTCACTACACTCCTGCATTTGGATTCTGGCACGGATGCCATGGGGAGGATTCTGTCTCTGCCACCAGCTCATGGCCGCCACCGCCCGGGATTTCCCCTCCTAAGCTGATGAGCAATTTTGACCAGAGGTGTGAGCCATAGTGGGCAGACATCCGAAGCAGTGAAAGGTATAAAGGTAGTGCATCCAGAGAATCGCAATATGGGGCAGCGGGCGTGGGGTGCTCATACAGCGGGTGCCCTATAAAACCAAGAAGGAGAGTGCAACATGGCAGCAAAAATAGCGGTGTTGGGGATTTATCCGAACTACGCCGCCGTGGAGAACGGCGTCGATGTCTTGAAGGAAGCCGGTTTTCGAAACACGGATATTTCCGTGCTGTTTCCGGAGAAAGTAATTTCAAAGGACTTTGCTCACAAAAAAGGCACCAAGGCTCCGGAAGGCGCTGCCGTAGGCGCCGGAACGGGAGCGGTGGTGGGCGGCACATTGGGCTGGCTGGTGGGAATCGGGGCGCTGGCGATCCCGGGCCTGGGTCCCTTTATCGCCGCTGGTCCTCTCATGGCCGCTCTGGCTGGGGTTGGCGCGGGCGGTGTAGCTGGTGGGATAACGGGCGCTCTGGTTGGCATGGGGATTCCCACGCATGAGGCTAAGCGCTATGAGGTTCGGGTAAAAGAAGGCGGGATCCTCCTGTCCGTGCATTCCGACAATGCGGAGTGGACAAAGCGTGCCAAAGACATCCTGGAGCGGACAGGGGCGCAGGACATCTCAGTAACCGGAGAGGGCGGAGCCGACTACGTCAGAGGCGATAGGCCGCTCGCTCGCACGGCTACGGGTGGTGAAGGGACATAGCGGTCCAGGAAAGACGGTTTGATCTTGTTACTCGGGTAAGTTGCTTTAACTCTTGTGAGTGAGGTGAGACATGGAACTCCTATTGATTGTTGTTGTGCTGGTGCTTTTGTTCGGCGGTGGAGGCTGGGGATACTCGCGCTGGCGCAGGTAGCGCGCAGCGTACGTGTATGAACACATTTGAAGGAAAGTGCGGAAAAGTGCAGGCGCGGCCCGGAGTCCTGGTAAAGGAGCAAACATCATGAAATCAAGCTCTCAAGATGAAGTGAAAGGCGAGTTTCACGAAATAAAGGGGAAGTTCAAGGATAAGGTGGGACATCTGACGAACAATCGCAGTTTGCAAGCGAGGGGCAAAGTGGAAAAGGCGGCCGGGAAGGTCCAAAAGAAAATCGGCCAGGTAAAGAAAGCCCTCAACCATTAGCAATGCCGGCTCGCCGTCCGGCAATCCCCAAGGATGAGCAGGACAAAAGGAGAGTCAAATGAAAAGGCTTATGTTTGTTTTTCTGTTGCTGGCAATCTGTATGCCGGCTTTTGCAGGCGAGACCCAACTCCAAAAGGCCACCAACGTTCTCAACGAGATCATGCGAACTCCCGACCAGGGCATTCCCAGTGACTTGCTGAACAACGCTGTCTGCGTGGGCATCATTCCTTCAGAGATGAAATTCGCCTTCGGATTCGGGGGAACTTATGGACGAGGTGTGCTGGTGTGCCGCCGGGGTGGCAACGGTGTGTGGGGCGCGCCTTCGATGTTTACTGTGGGCGGTGGGAGCTTTGGATTCCAGATCGGCGGTAAGTCCACCGACGTCGTCTTCCTGGTTATGAACTCCGACGGTGCAAGAAAGCTGGTCCAGGACAGCGTTAAGCTGGGCGCAGAAGCATCCGCAGCGGCCGGGCCGGTGGGCCGTTCCGCCCAAGGCGCGACCGACGCTCAGCTCCACGCCGAGATTCTCAGCTACTCGCGGTCCCAGGGTTTGTTTGCAGGAGTGTCGCTCAGTGGAGCCGTCGTGAAGCAAGATGAGGACGACAACCAGAAGCTTTATGGGCGTAAGGTGACGGCTAAAGAGATTCTGATCGACGG
>JAKASH010000328.1 GCA_021828225.1 Acidobacteriota bacterium
GATCTTCCCTCTAAAGATCACAACGCCCGAAATCTACTACGGCGAAGTCGAGAACAATTACTGCTTTGTGGACACCCGCCAGCAGGAGTTCGACTACCCGGCGGGAAATCATGACGTGTACAGCACCTACCACGGAACGGGTGGAATCCCCATTGAGAACATCTGGCGCCGCATTCTCTTTACCTTGAAATTCGCCCAGAAGAACATCCTGTTCTCAAGCGACATTCGGGACCACAGCCGCATCATGATCTACCGTCAGATCCTGCAGCGCGCCGAGCGGCTGACGCCCTTTCTCCAGTTCGATCCCGACCCTTACATGGTGGTGTCCGACAAAGGGTCGCTCTACTGGATGCTCGACGGCTATACTATCTCTGACCGCTATCCGTACTCGGAGCCGACCAGCGGGATGGGGAATTACATCCGCAACTCGGTGAAAGCCACAATCAACGCCTACACGGGCAAAGTCAATTACTACATCGCCGACCCTACCGATCCTTTGATCCAAGTCTATTCCCGAATTTTCCCCGGCGTGTTTCATCCGCTCAGCGATATGCCGGCCGACCTCCGTGCGCACATCCGCTACCCCGAGACGTACTTCAGCATCCAGGCGGCCAAATACGCCGTCTTTCACATGACCGATCCCCGCGTCTTCTTCAACAAGGAAGACCTGTGGCGCGTGGCGCGGAGCGCCACGGAAGGGCAGCCGTCTCCGATGTCGCCCTATTACACGATCATGAAACTGCCGGAGGTGGGAAAGAAGGAAGAGTTCATTCTGATGGTGCCGTTCACCCCGGCGCGCAAAAGCAACATGATTGCCTGGATGGCCGCCCGGTGCGACGCTCCGAATTACGGCCAGGTCATCGTCTTCACCTTCCCGAAGCAGAAACTGGTTTACGGCCCGCAGCAAATCGAATCGCGCATCAATCAGGATCCCAGGATCTCGCAGCAACTCACCCTGTGGGGCCAGGTTGGCTCGAGGGTCATCCACGGCACGCTGCTGGTGATTCCCATCGACAACGCCCTCATGTATATCGAGCCGCTGTATCTGGCGGCATCGTCGGGAGGAGCTCTGCCCCAGTTGAAACGCGTCATCGTCGCTTATTCGGACCAGGTGGTGATGGCGCGCACGCTCGATGATGCTCTCAGCCAGATCTTCGGCACAACCATCTCGACTGAATTGGCCCAGGAGCTGCCCACCCTCAAGCCCGAGGTCAAGGGAGAAAAGCTTTTGCCTTCGGCCCCAACGGCAGCACCCACCGCTCCGGCCGCAACCAATATCGAGCAGTTCAAGGCCTTGAGCCAGCAGGCCAATCAGCAGTACCAGCGCGCCTTGCAGCTTCTGCGACAGGGCGACTGGGCAGGCTACGGCAGCGAGATCAAGAAGCTCGGCGAAACACTCAACCAGCTTGCCAGCCAGTCGCAATAACGGCCGGGCCTAAGGCAACAATAGCTGTAGCGCCGGTGCCCCACGGGAGTATTCCGGCGCATAAGTCAAGCAGCGCACGTTAGGGCGAAGCTCTGGCTGGATTGTTCGTGGCAGGTGTGAGAAGCGAAAGGGCACGGATTCATCCGTGCCGCCAGGCCGTCTCCCATTCTTTTCCATCCTCGCGATGTCAATTGCTGCGCCCGGGACGCAGCAATTGACATCGCGAAACAACACCTTTCGGGGCTGCGTCGATTGGCACGACTGAAAGTCGTGCCCTTTCGCAAATTCCGGCGCTGAGGACAGCGCCGCTACAGAAGATGGTTTCTTCAGGATGAACTGGTCGCCAGCAGACTGCAGGCCTGATGGGCTGAGGCGGGGTCCATCGCTTGCCTGCCGCGGTCGATGTGGCGAATCACGCCCTGTGCGTCAATCACAAAGGTGGTTCGGTTGGCCACGCGCAGGAAATTGAGCACGCCGTACTTGCGGGAGACTTTCTTTTCCGTATCGCTCAACAGGGGGAAGGTGAGGTCCAGCTTCTCCGCAAAGCTGCGGTTGGCTTCCGCCTTGTTGACGCTGATCCCCAGGATCTGAACACCCATTCGTTCAAAATCGGCAAGACCATCCTGGTATGCCGCCAGCTCCTGCGCTCAGCCGGGCGTGTTGGCATAAACATAGAAAGCCAGGACCACACTGCTCTTCCCTCGGAAATCACCGAGCCGGATGAGCCGACCGGTATGGTCTGGCAGTTCGAAATCCAGCGCCGGGTCTCCGACGTTCAGTGCCATCCTGGCTTTCTCGAATGAATCATCCGGCGTGATGCCTGCGGCACGCCGCCGGCGAACCAGGCGCTACTTCTTCTTCATTTGCTCCATCTCCCGGTGCGCCATCAGGCTGCAAGCCTCCTGGGCGCTGCTCGGGTTCAAAGCTTCCTGGTCCTTGTCAATGTGCGTGATGACGCCCTGCTTGTTCACCACAAAGGTGGTCCGGTTGGCAAACCCGTGCTGCACATTGAGGATGCCGTATTCCTTGGAAACCTTCCGGAAGAAATCGCTGAGCAGGGGGAAAGTCACGCCGATCTGCTTGGCGAAGACCGCGTTGGCCGGCACACTGTCCACGCTGATCCCCAGCACCTCTGTATCTGTTTTCTTGAATTTGGCGAGATCAGACTGATACGCCTTGAGCTCCTGCGTTCAACCACCGGTGAAGGCTAAGACATAAAAGGCCAAGACAACATTTTTCTTGCCGAGGAACTGGCTAAGACTGATCTCCTTGCCGAACTGGTCCGGCAGAGTAAAGTCCGGCGCCTTGTCCCCAACCTTCAGCGCCGCCGGTTGGACGGCACTCGCCTTGGCTGTACTTGCTGTTGGCGTTGCCGCTGCCTTGCTTTCCGTCGTGGCTGAAGAACACTGACTGAGGATGGGAACGACCACTGCGAGAACAAGCAGCCCGGCAGCTACCTTGAAATTCCGTTTCATCGCTTACCTCCACGCGCCCCGCGTTCGGTAATCAAGATAGGGGGAGTCTATCACAAATTTCCGGCTTTGACATTTGCGGGTATAAAGTTAGGCAAAAGTTCACGCTGGATTTTTCATTCCCGGGCGGACTGATCGGTAGACCGCCTGGGAGCACCGTAACGGGCCATCATCTAACTATGGAAGGGTCGGATGTAGCAGGGTGGAAGGTGGCAGGTGAGGTGAAGGCAATTTGATTCTTAGAAATGCTCTAATTTAAGTCATTGATTCTAAATGTTAAAAAATACTTGACAATGTTACGCTAAGGTTTTATTATTGCCTATGACTAATGATTTCAAACCCGAGGAGGTTATCACCCATGCCTATCACCCGATGGGAACCATTTCGCGGCCTGGTTACAACCCAGGATCGATTTAACCAGCTTTTTAACGAAACTTTTGCACGCGCGTTTGGAGATCAGCAGGAACTGTCGCCGCGCGCGTGGGTACCGCCGGTGGACATTTACGAAACCGACGAAAGCCTGGTGCTGCAGGCGGAGCTACCGGGTATCAATCCGGACGATGTGGAAATCCGCGTGGAAGACAACACCCTTTACCTGAAGGGCGAACGGAAGTTTGAAAAGGAGGTCAAGGAGGAGAACCTTCATCGCGTTGAGCGGGCGTACGGCACCTTCAGCCGGAACTTTGCGCTGCCTGGCTCCGTTGACGCGAGCAATGTCAAGGCTGAATACAAGAACGGCATTCTGACCCTGACCATGCCCAAGCGCGAGGAAGCAAAGCCCAAGACCATCAAGATCAACGTTTCAAAAGCCTGAGATTGCGAACCGGGACTGGCTGGCGGTTGCGGCCGGTCCGGGGCGAACCTGGGCAAGACCATGAATTCCAACGATAAAGCAAGGAGGTATGAGACTATGCCAATCGTACGATGGGAACCATTCCGTGATCTGGTAACGACCCAGGACCGCATGAATCGGCTCTTCAATGAGACGCTGGGGCGGTTCTTTGGAGAAGAAGGCGCGCGAGCGGGCGCCTGGATGCCGGCGGTCGACATCTATGAGACCGAGCAGAACGTGATCGTCAAGGCGGAACTGCCCGGCATCGACCCTAAAGACGTTGAAGCCACCGTGCACGAAGGCACGCTCTATCTGAAGGGCGAACGCAAGTATGAGAAAGAAGTGAAAGAAGAGCACT
Source organism: Acidobacteriota bacterium (assembly GCA_021828225.1). Next base: position 4,089 of record JAKASH010000328.1, read on the forward strand.
ACCATCATGTGGAGCGCGCTTACGGCAGCTTTGCGCGAAGCTTCGAACTGCCCGCCTCGATCGATGAGGAAAAGGTGCAGGCGGACTTCAAGGACGGCGTGCTGACGCTGACTTTGCCCAAGCGCGAAGAAGCGAAGGCGAAGAAAATCAAGATCAGCGTGGCAAAATAACGGTAGCGGGCTCAAAGCCTCTGCCGGTTCCTGCCGCTCGCTCAGCGGGCGGCGGGCGAGATTGATCCCGGGTTGGCGGGCGAAGGCCGGTCAACCCGGATTTTCTTAAGATAAAGGATTCATCATGGCGACTCGTTTTGACAAATTCACGATCAAGGCCCAGGAAGCGTTGCAGGGCACCCAGGACGTTGCAGGCCGCTTCGGCAACCAGCAACTGGAACCTGCGCACCTGCTGCTGGCCATGATCGAACAGTCGGAAGGCATTGTTCCGGCGATTCTTGAACGGCTGGGCGTCACACCCTCGGCCGTCAGCCAGGAGGCGGAGAAAGCCATCGAACGCCTGCCCAAGGTGGGCGGGACGGCCGACCATTATCTTTCTCCGGCGCTCAAGGAAGTTCTGGACCAGGCGGCAAAGGAGACGGAGCAGTTCAAGGACGAATTTGTCTCGACCGAACACCTGCTGCTGGCACTGGCCAAAAAGAAGAATGACGCCACAGGCCTGCTGCTGAACCGCCTGGGTGTAACGCACGACGCCATCCTGAAAGCTCTGGTGGCCATTCAGATCG
>JAKASH010000329.1 GCA_021828225.1 Acidobacteriota bacterium
CGGGCCATGTTGTTGAAAATAACGGACTGGCAAAAAACAAACCGGAAACAAAGCGAAAACAAACCGGAAACGAATCTAGTCTTGAACCGTCACTTCCGCAGCGCGTTTTTGACTCTCTGACCAGCCTTGAAAGCCCGCGTCGCGCGGTGCGTCCGGTTATCCTGCAGCCGCCCACCGTTCGCCCCGCTGGCGCAGTTCGTCGAGTGTCCTCTGAACCTCTTCCTGTTTGCGGTTCTGCTCCTCCTCCGTCGCGCCTTCGGGCACAACGATCGGCGGAGCGATAAAGACAGCAGCCTGGCTGAAAGGATGCGGGACCTGGGTCTGGTCCCAGCTCTTGCTGAAAACGTAGGCATTCTTGAGTGCAACATGAAAGCAGAGAATGGCAGCGCCGGTCGACCGCGACAGGATCACCGAGCCGCGCTTGGCGACGAACTTCGGGCCGCGCGGCCCGTCGATGGTGAACGCTGTGTCGCGTCCCGAGCGCAGGCAGCGCGCCATCTCCACCAGCGAGCGCCCGGCGCCCCGGCTGCTCGATCCGCGCGAGGCGCCGTAGCCGTGCTTCTCGATGATGCGCGCAATGTACTCGCCGTCAAAATTCTGGCTGGTCATCACCACGATGCCGCGCCGCCGCCAGAACCAGCACGCCGAAAAGATCTCGCGATGCCAGAAGGTGTAGATGATGCCCTTCCCCGCACGGTTCGCGGCCTCCCAGTTTTCCCAGCCCTCCACGTGCCAGCGCAGCGTCCGCCCGATCACGAGCACCGCGAGGTAGCCGATCCAGCTTGCGAGCGAGATTTGAAACCTCTGCCAGAGCGTGAAGGTGCGCGGGTTGGGAGCCAGCCGGACGCCTGCTTCCGGATCCTGGGCTTCTCTGACTTCAGTCACCGAATTCATGCGGCACTCGACATCCTGGGTCATCAGGCATTATCGCACGGGGCGCTTCATGAACATACGGGCGCCCATCCAAACGACACAGCCTCCCCACACGATATAGTCAAACAGCTTGGGGTTAAGCGTAATGGCGAAAGCCGCGGAACCGGCAAAGAGAAACCACATCCACATTTCCGCAGCCCAGGCCTGGCCCCAGCGCGGCTCGATTCCACCGGCCGGCAGCCGCGGCCGCAGCGACGGCCACAGTCTCGGAACCTGTTCGAGATAGACCCGGTAGGAATCGCCCTGCTTCTCCAGAAGAAAAGCCTCTTCACGCCCGATAAGCCGAAGCACCGCAAGCACCATGCCCGCCATCAGCACCAGCCACCCGATGGGACTTGCCAGCAGTCCGATCCCCGCCGCCATCAGGAGATTCCCGAGATAAAGCGGATTGCGGACGTAGCGGTAAGGCCCGTCGGCAACCAGGCGCTCGGTGCGAACCACGCTGTCGCGCACGACTTCATCCTGCAGGTGGGCCGTTCCCCAGGTTCGCACTATGGCTGCCGCACAGACGAGGAGAGCGCCAATCGCAAAAATCACGCGCGCTGCCAGCGTCGCAGGGAAGATGCCCACCACCGCGCCGGAAAACCCCAGCGCCTTGAGCAGCCATTCAACAGCATTCACCTGCTCAAAGCTGTAGCACTCAAACGCCACAATGAAAATCAGTACGATGACCCAGAAACGATGCCGAAATTCGAAGTCGCTGGCGCGCAACCAATTCCCCCGGCCAAAGGATTCCGCCCTCACGCAAATTCACATTCGTTCGTACCTCGGTCCTCCGCCGCCCTCGGGCGTGACCCATGTAATGATCTGATAGGGATCGGCAATATCGCAAGTCTTGCAATGCACACAATTCGACGCGTTGATCTTCAGGCGCCTGCCGGAACCGTCCGCGTTGTCTTCCATTTCGTACACCGCCGCGGGACAGAAGTGCTGGCACGGATTCCCATATTCTCGGGTGCAGCGGCCGTTGCAGATGTCAAAATCAGCGATCTTCAAATGGCACGGCTGGTCTTCCTCATGATGGGTTCCGGAGCGGTAAACGTCCGAGAGCTTGTCAAAAGTCAGCTTGCCATCCGGCCGGATTCTCTCGATAGCCCTCTGCGAAACCTCGCTGAGGAGCTTCATGTGCTCATGGTCTTTGCGCAGAGGATAGCGCGCCCGGAAGCCTCGCCCGCCGGTGACGAACTGCAAGCCCGCGTGCAGCACGCCTGGCCAGGAACCGTGCTCAAAACCCTGGCGGTAATTGCGGACCTTCCAGAGTTCGTCGTGGACCCAGCTTGCGCGCCACTTCGCTTCAAACTGTTTGAGCGCCGCCTCCGAACAGTCTTGCCGGACAAGCGCTTCAAAAATCGTCTCCGCGGCCAGCATGCCGGTTTTGATCGCCAGATGGATGCCCTTCAGCCGCTGCGCATTCAGGAAGCCCGCGGCGTCGCCGATGATCAGTGCGCCGTCCGTCGCGGTTGTGGAAATCGAAAAGTAGCCGCCCTCGGGAATGGTCTTTGCGCCGTACCGCACCATCTCGCCGCCATCGAGCAGACTCTTGACCCGGGGATGCGTCTTGAATTGCTGGAAACAGTTGTGGACATCAAAGCGTGGGTCTTCATAATCGAGCCCTGCTACAAGACCGACAGAGACCTGTGTGTCTTCCAGCGCGTAAATAAAGCCGCCGCCAAATTGTCCGGAACTGAGCGGCCAGCCCGCCGTGTGAATCACCCGGCCGCGGCGGACGCGCCCGGCGGGGATCTGCCAGAGTTCCTTTACGCCCAGCGAGTAAGCCTGCGGGTTCGCGCTGCGATCGAGACCCTGGCGGCGGACAAGCTGCTTGGTCAACGATCCGCGCGTGCCCTCCGCAAAAACCGTTACCCTGGCGCGCAGGTCATATCCCGGCTGAAAGTTGGATTTGGGATTGCCGTTCTTGTCGATCCCTTTGTCGTCGGTGCGGATGCCCGCAACTCGCTGGCCGTCATAAAGGATTTCGGAACCCGCAAAACCAGGAAACAGGCTCACCCCGGCGGCCTCCACCAAACCGCCCAGCCATTTCGCCAGCTTGTTGACCGAAACAATGTAATTCCCGTGGTTTTGAAGAAAAGGAGGAACGATCGGCAATTTCCATTGGCCTGACTGCGTGAGGAAATAAACAGCATCATCCGTGACCGGAGATTCGAGGGGCGCGCCCTGTGATTCGAAGTCGGGCACAAGCTCGCGCAATGAGCGCGGGTCCAGAACCGCGCCGGAGAGGCAATGAGCGCCGATCTCGCTCGCCTTCTCCAGAACGTAGATATTTTCCGGAGAGAGCGATGGCCCGGAACCCGGCTTCTGATTGTGCTGCTGGATCAACTGCGCAAGACGCAACGCGCAACTGAGCCCGGCAGGCCCTGCGCCCACAATCACCACATCGGTTTCGAGCGTTTCCCTTTCGGCGTCCGGCATTGCAGCCCTCAGGTCCCATGGCACACGCATCGCCGCTTCGGACGAAGCGTACGGATTCATCTCAGAATCTATCACGAAAAGGTGAAACAGAAAGTTGTTAACGGGATGATGATGGACCGTAAGACCGCTCTGCCGGGAAAATGGACCGCGACCGGCTCGGCCTACTGGGGCAAGCTGGCGATTTGCGCCTTCAGAACGTCGGCAATCACGGTATCAGAGCCGAACTCTTTCTGAATCTGCTCGTAAATTTCGCGAGCCCGTTTGGGCTGCGTGGCCCGATAAGCGTCAGCCATGGCCAGGAGCGCCGTGGCACGGGGAACGGAGGTTGTGGGATGGTTTGCAAGGTTCTGATAGATCTTGGCGGCCTCTTCGGTCTTCCCGGTCTTCGCCAGAACGCCGGCCAGCGCAAACTGCGCCTGTGAGGCAATCCCTTTGTTTGAGTTCTTGCTGGCACGCTGCAGGGTCTTGAGCGCAACGCTTTCGTTGCCCAATTGTGACTGGCAGATTCCCATTTGAACCAGGGCGTATCCGGCAGCCCGGGTGCGGGGATAATTTTTGACGACTTCGGCAAATTGTGACAGAGCCTTCTGATACTTCGCCTTGGCCGTTGGATAGCTCGGCCCCGGACCCGCCAGGCTGCTCTCCTGGCCGGTTCCAACGAAGGCGCTGAAGGTCGTAATCGCGTTCTGCAACTCGGCGTTTGCAGCAGCTTCCTGATGAGCGTAATAACTCTTGATCCACAACACCGCGCCAACCACCACCAGCGCCGCCACGCTGACCATGATGATCTGTTTCAGATGCTCTTCAGCAAAAACCTGAAGCGCCTCCATTTTTTCCTGGAAATCGTCATGTTTCAGCTGATGGCGAGTATATCGATCCACGGTCCTTCCTCCCTTGCACTGACCTACGACATCTTAACAACCAGTTCTGAGGAAGGTCAATTAATTCCAGCCTGGAAAGCGACGGCTCGGTTGCTGGATGCCGGCACATTTAACATAGCCAGGCCAATCGCAGCACCCATGGTCGAGTATAATGGTGGGTCAAACCTACCAACTGGGGTTTGGAGTTTGAACAGCGCTACGGCCGATCGTTCAAAGAACTCGAATCTTAGGTGTGGATGGAAGAGATCGTCGCCGGTGATCGCTGCGCTTCTATGCGAAGTATTCGCCTGTGCAGGGGCAAGCACCAAGACAAACCCATGCATGCGGACGTTCTTACTTAACCTTTTTCGCTATCCGGTGCTTTGACAAGGAGAGGAAAACTCGATGGGAGACCACATGAAACAGGGAACACTTAATGATTCCGGCTCGGCAAAAATGACTCGGCGGCGGCTGTTGGGAAGCACCGCTGCACTTGCGGCGGCTGCAATTGCCTCCCCGCTGTTGCCACCCAACGTTCGGCGGGTATTAGCGGAAACGCCGCGTCCCGGCTCAATGCGCGACATCAAGCACGTCGTTTTGC
>JAKASH010000330.1 GCA_021828225.1 Acidobacteriota bacterium
CCTCCGGATCGATAACACCGGCCGGCGCTGCGGGACAGAATTCCTCTGCCAGTTCAAACATGAATTCGCAGCAGAATCCCTTTCTTGGCAGCGTGCCTTCCGGTACGGCCACTCCACAAGTTCTCCTTTTATCGCTGCAGGAGGCCATCAAGCGCGGACTGCGCTATAACCTGGCTCTCCTGCTGAATGAGCAGTCCACACGGGAATCCAGGGGACAGCAATGGGAGGCTCTAAGCCATTTGCTGCCTCATCTGACGACGGAGACAAGAGAAGCAAAGGAAATGGTGAACCTCAAAGCCATCGGCTTTCCATCAACTATTCGTAACGTGAATCCCATCAGCGGACCGTTCAACGTTTTTGACACCAGGGCCTACCTGAGTTCTGCCATTCTGGATTTTCATGCCCTGCATAACGAACGGGCTGCCTCAGAACAAGTCCGCGCCGCACAGTACACCTATCAGGACGCCCGCAACCTGGTGGTGCTGGTGGTAGGCAACGCCTACTTGCAATCCATCGCGGCCGAATCACGCGTCCATGAGGCCGAGGCGGAGGTTAATACAGCGCAAGCTCTCTACGCATTGGCTGTCGACCGCCTTAACGCCGGGCTCAGTCCGGAGATTGATATGCTCCGGGCACAGGTGGAATTGACGTTCCGGAAGGAGCAGTTGATTGCAGCGAGGAACGAGGATTCGACGGCCAGGCTCAATCTGACTCGCGTCATCGGTCTGCCAGACGGCCAGGAATTCACTCTGAGCACTGAGATGCCTTTTGAACCGCTCCAGGGGATTACTCTCGAGAATGCTCTGGCAGACGCCCTCGCGAACCGGCCGGACTATAAGGCAGCCGTAGCAGCAGTCCATGCAGCCGAGGAGCGACGGCGTGCCGTCGAGGCGGAGCGCTGGCCCTCACTTTCTTTTGAAGGCAACTATGGCGACATCGGTCTGGCGCCCTCCGATTCGCACGGCACTTTCCTTGCTCAAGTATCCCTCAAGATTCCGGTTTTCCAAGGCCGCCGTGTCCATGGGGAACTGATCCAGGCAGACGCTCAACTGAAGCAAAAGCAGGAACAACTGGACAACCTGAAAGGACAGATCAGCTACGACGTTCGTACGTCGCTGCTGAACCTCGAAACCGCCGCCCAACAGGTTGCTGCCACGCACAGCAACGTGGGTTTGGCCGGGGAAACTCTTACGCAGGCCAGAGACCGGTTCAAATCTGGCGTGACGGACAACATTGAAGTGGTTCAGGCACAGGAAGCCGTAGCCAGCGCCGACGAGGCCTATATCACCAGCCTTTATCAATACAACCTGGCGAAAGTGGCTCTGGCACGCGCTGTCGGCATCGCGGAGCAGGCCGTGCTTCGCTACCTGGGAGGAAAGCAACCATGAAGGAAGAAACGATCTCAAAGGATGCGGTCCAGCCGGAGGAACCCCGCGCGGCCTCGCCTGAAAACAAAGACTCCGATTCTGAAAAGCGCAGCGTGCGCCGGGAAAGACTCGGCAAGAGGAAGCGACTGATCGTCTTTGCCGTACTCGGCGTGCTGGCGGTAGGGGCGTTCCTGGTCTGGCGTTACTATGCCCGGTTTGTCACCACGGATGACGCCCAGATCGAAGGTTATCTCCATCCCATCAGCACCCGTATCCCCGGCTACGTCACCAAGGTCACCGTTGATGACACACAGTATGTGGACAAGGGGACAGTGCTGGTCCAACTCGATCCCACGGATTATCAGGTGGCAGTGGAACTGGCGAAGGCGCAGCTCGCGAAGGCCCAGGCCGAGGCGGCGGCAGCGCTGGGTGGTGTGCCGATAACCTCGGTCAGTACTTTGAGCCAGGTCAATTCAGCCGAAGCCGGAGTACTCAGCGCCCAAGCCGGTATTCTCGGCGCTGAAAAACAGTTCCAGGAGGCCGAAGCGCGTCTCGCTCAGGTTGAGGCTAACAACGTCAAGGTGCAAGACGACCTCAGACGCTACGGCCAGCTGATCGGCAAGAGAGAAATCTCCCGACAACAGTATGACCAGGCCGTAGCCGCCTCGAAGGTCAGCGCAGCGGCGGTCACCGAGGCCCAGGCCGGTGTCGCCGCGGCGGAACAGCAGGTTACCCAGGAGCGCAGCCGTTTGCAACAGACCGAGGCCGAACTTCGCAGCGCGCATACCCGCCCGGAACAGATGCGAGTGACGCGTGCGAAAGCTGAGGCCGCGGCCGCGGCCGTCGAGGAAGCCGAGGCAGAACTGCATCGAGCTGAATTGAACCTGCAGTACACCACCATCGTGGCTCCGGCCGACGGGATCGTGGGCAAGCGCACCGCAGTGGCGGGCCAGAACGTATCTCCCGGCCAGACCCTGCTCGTGATCGTCCCTACGCGGGAAATCTGGGTGACCGCGAATTTCAAAGAGACCGAACTCAAAGACATGCGGGTTGGCCAACCGGTGAAAATCCACGTGGACGCTTATGATCATGATTTTCGAGGCAAGGTGCAAGGGATTGCCGGGGCCACCGGCGTCCAATTCAGTCTGCTTCCGCCGGAAAACGCCACCGGCAATTATGTCAAGGTCGTACAGCGCGTGCCCGTGCGCATCGTCATTGATCCTGGCCAAGACCCTAACCACATTCTACAGGTCGGGCTTTCGGTCGAGCCGAGTGTACGAGTCCATTGAGTCTCGCGGAGGGAGAAACCCTTGGCTGATGCCACAGAAAACGCGCTTCCGCTGCCGCCGGCAGGCGGCGCCTCAGCCCTTTCTTGGGCGCCTGCGGGGAATCCCTGGCTGATCGCCTCGGTCGTCGCCATGTCGGCTTTCATGGAGATGCTCGACGCAAGCATCGCCAACGTGGCTCTGCCGCACATGGCCGGCAGTCTTTCCTCGAGCACGGATGAAGCCACCTGGATCCTCACTTCCTATCTGGTTTCAAATGCCATCATTTTGCCGCTTAGCGGCTGGATCTCGAACACCATCGGCCGCAAGAAATATTTCATGCTTTCCCTCATCCTCTTCACCGTCAGTTCAGTCCTTTGCGGCATTGCACCCAGCCTCTCGGCGATGATCGTTTTCCGAGTAATGCAGGGCGCTGGTGGAGGCGGGTTGCAGCCGGTGGCACAGGCCATCCTCGCCGACACATTCCCCGAAAGCAAACGTGGCCAGGCCTTCGCCCTCTACGGCGTCACCACCGTACTCGCCCCCATCATCGGGCCAACACTCGGTGGCTGGATTACCGATAGCTATTCATGGCGCTGGATTTTCTTCATCAACATTCCGGTCGGTATTCTGGCATTGATGCTGGTCAAGCAACTGGTTGAGGATCCGCCCTACCTCCGCCGCCTGGCGCGAACCCTGGTGAAGATCGACTACATCGGCATCGGCCTTCTGGCGATCGGCATTGCCAGCCTGCAGGTGATGCTCGATAAGGGCCAGGAAGACGACTGGTTCGGTTCCCATTTCATTCTTACCCTTGCCATCATCTCCGCCGTCACCCTCGTCGCGCTGTTCTTCTGGGAGTGGTTTCACGATCACCCGGTTATCGACGTTCGCCTCTTCAAGCATTTCAATTTCCTAACCACCAATCTGATGATGTTCGGCTTCGGCGTGATGATGTTCAGCACCCTGGTCATGATGCCGCTCTACTTGCAAACCTTGATGGGTTACACCGCCGAAACCGCCGGCCTGGTGCTCTCCTTTGGCGGCCTGTTTCTGCTCCTGGAATTGCCGATGGTCGGAAGGCTACTGGCGAAAGTCCAGGCGCGCCGTCTGGTGACCGTGGGCTGGGCCTTGATGGCCCTCGGCATGTGGTACTCGACGCGCATGATGGATACGCTCATCAGTTTCCATGTTGCTTCCTGGGTGCGCGTGCTACAGGTAATCGGCTTGCCGCTTCTCTTCGTTCCGCTCACCACAGTCGTTTATGTCGGGCTCCCGGCGGAGAAGAATAATGCAATTTCCGCCCTGATCAACTTCATGCGCAACATTGGCATGAGCTTCGGCACATCGATCGTCACCACGATCCTTGCACGCCGCGCCCAGTTCCACCAACAGGTCCTCGTCTCGCACCTCACGCCGGGCAACGTGTTTTCCTCGGCGGCGCTGGAGCGTCTGACCCAGGCGCTCTTCCACGCCGGACTCAGCGCCTCCGATGCCCTCCATCAGGCTTATGCTCGCATCTATCACGCCTTGATCGTGCAGTCCGTCTCGCTGGCCTACATTGACGCCTATCACGTCTTTGCCGTCGCCGCCGCAATTCTGTTCCTGCTCTCCTTCTTCCTGAAAAAGAACGAACCGCGCGCACCCGGCGGGCCAATGGAAGGATAGAGGGGAGATTCCTCGATGCTTCTGCCGGTCGTTTTCGCTGTCGGTCTTGGGGCGCTGAGCGCGCTCATTCACGGGCTGGGGTTATTGGCTTTGCTGTACAGGCAAACGAGCCAATGGCCCAGAATTGAGGCGGATTTCCGCCCGCGGCGAAACCTGCCGGTCTTTCTGCTCTTATTTCTTGTCATTGTCGGTCTGCACTTGGTGGAAATTTCCCTCTGGGCTTTTGTATATTTCTGGCGCGGCGGGTTCCCAGATTTCGCAACGGCCGTTTATTATTCCACCACCAGCTACACGACCGTTGGCTACGGCGATGTTCTTCCGTTGGGTCCCTGGCGCCTGGTGGGTGCATTCGAATCGCTAACTGGTGTGTTGCTGCTCGGCTGGTCTGCAGCCTTCTTTTTCAGTGTTGTCAGCCGCTTTTTCGAAATCCGAATCCAGCGCTGGCGCCACGACGCCGCAAATTGAAGGTTGGTTGAGTGATGGAGATCACTCCTCTCTGTGATCTCCATCACAGCCG
>JAKASH010000331.1 GCA_021828225.1 Acidobacteriota bacterium
GCGGTAGCGGGCCTTCCACGAAGGTTCGCCGCCAGCCCCATCGGCAGCCGCATCGACCGCGTGGCACTGGTCAAACGCCACTGCCCGGTCCTGTCCGAGGCGAACATCAACTCATCCTTGCAGGTCGGCAACGGCGAGTTCGCCTTCGCCGCGGACATCACGGGTCTTCAGACCTTCGCTGAGGAGTACCTCAAGGGCATGCCGCTGGGCACGCTTTCCGATTGGGGTTGGCACTCGTTTCCCAACCCCGCGCACTACCGCCTCAACGAAATCATGGGGCCGTATGATTCGCACGGCCGCGAAGTGCCCTATGCCGAATCTGGCACCATGGCCATGACTGCTGCACGGCTCGGTGAGCGTAAGAAAGCGATGGATGTTCTGATGATGAGCGTTCCAAAGAATCATTACCTCCCGGATGGTCAATGCTTTCAGAGACTCAACCTGCCGCTCTATCTGCCGGCTAACGGCGGATTGCTCTATGCAACCGCAATGATGGCAGCAGGCTGGAACGGAGCCCCAAATGGGCCTGCGCCCGGCTTCCCCAAGGATGGCCGATGGAACGTGAGATATGAAGGATTACAACCTGCTCTCTGAGCAAGCCGGTGAGGAAATCCGCATTCCAGACGATTGCAGAATCCGATTCAAAGGGTCAGGGCACGCAACAGGAAAATAAAGGTGCATATCTTGAAGAGTAAGCGGACACGATCTGCCACAAGGAATTGCTTCGTCATGCGAACGATGGCCTCGGAGGTCATGCCATTCCCTGCCTTCGCAAACAGCGCCACCTTTTTGCGGAAGATATAGCGTAGGGTCAGGACATAAGTTGCCGCTGTGGAACACAACGCCAAAATCAACCAAAGCCGGCGGGCCGGCACGGCCCAGCCCAGAACAACCGTCGCGATCAGAAAGAAGAGGCTGTATTTCGCCAGCTTGCTGAGCCAGAATTTCTGCATCGCTTTCGCGAAGGAAGTCCCTTGAAAGAAGGTCCGAACGGATTCCGGAGGTGAAGCACTCCAGAGAGGATCGATTACGAGTATTTCGTATACGTTGCCTCCCACACTGATTCCGATCAGCAGGATGGTGATGCAAAAGAGTATCTGTGCAAAAACTTCGTAAATGGTCATGGAGTTGTCAACCATCTGGGCAAAGAATATGAGACAAAATGCTGCTTATATGCCAAATCTTCGGACAGGTCAACCACGGGTTGATGAGAAGTCCTGGAATCCCCCCCTCTCGAATGATTCAGACCCTTTAACACCCCCAAATTATAGCACTGACCCTCAAACCGTCTTGTACAGCTCGGCAAGATTCGGAGGGTTCGCGCGAATGCCGTCGCACGGCAACCGCACTCTGGCAGCGAGTCTCAACGAGGACAATGGTGTTGATGGTAGCACTACAGAGGGTTAGAATTTGTAATGTGAAAGCTTAGCTGTCCCTTTGTACGTCCGCGGTGCAAACACGTAATCGAGCAGGAGCGTAACCACAGACTCCTTAGTGCATCTACCCATAAGGATGCCACGATAGATCTTGTTGGGGTTGTGAATGGGTAAAGGACTTTCAGTCGGAGCGGCTCAAGTTGAACAAAAAAACAACCGACTGGCATATGCTGATGTGCCGTTTGGCATTTATATGCGCCAGCAGGCTCGAATTTCTCGAAGACGCTTGTATCCAATGACTATCTTTTACACGGCCTATGCTCTGGCCGTGTTGTTCTTTGCGCTTTGGTCTGCGCATCCCGTGGTGGCGATGGTTTTCTACGCTGTCGGGATTCCGACCTGGACGCTTGTGGAATATCTGTTCCACCGTTATGTGTTGCACGGACGGTTTGCTCCGGGGAAAGGAATTATCCGGAAATTCCTGCACGAGCGTCTGGATCCCCTCCACTGGGAGCATCATGCGCATCCTTTTGACGGGCGCCACATCAACGGAGAACTCCGGGATTTGCTTCCTTTGTTCTTTGTCGCTGCGCCGGTGAGTTTTATTGCCCCGATCTATACCCTTCCGGTCCTGCTGGCGGGAGTGGTACAGAGCTATGTAGTCGAGGAATGGATCCATCACTCAGTGCATTTTTATAACTTCCGAAGTTCTTATTTCCGCTACATCAAGCAGCACCACTTCTACGATCACAGCCCAAAGGGAATGGAAAGAGGCTACGGCCTCACCAATGGCTTCTGGGATATCGTCTTCAAGACACGCTATCCGGCTTCTGTGCGTGAAGCTCTTTATCATCGGAAAACCTCCCCGCGTTTCAAAGGGAAAGTAGAGAATTCACGAAGCGCGCCAAGCGGGCTTCAAGCATGAAGCCTCCGCTCTATACGCTGATCACCGGAGCTTCGAGCGGCATCGGGGAATGTTTTGCGCGTGCGCTTGCCGCTCAGGGACGAAACGTGCTCCTGGTTGCCCGCTCAACCGGCAAGCTCGAGGCTCTTGCGACCGAACTCAAGTCCCGGCAAGGAGTTCTCGCCGAACCCTTGACCATGGATTTGAGCGAGCCGGAGGCGGGCTTCCGCCTTGCTGAGCATGTTCACCAGTCCGGGTTTGGCATCGACCTCCTCATCAACAACGTCGGGTTCGGCGCGCGAGGAGAATTCTGGGCGCTTCCTCTTGAGAAGCAATCTGAGATGATGCGTCTGCAGATTGAGACGCTCATTGAATTGACTTTTCGCCTGTTGCCGGGGATGATTGATCGGCGTGGCAGCGGCATTATCAATGTTTCCTCAATGACAGGTTTTCAGCCGATTCCCTACGCAACAACGTACGCAGCCACCAAGGCCTTCATGAATAGCTTTTCGATGGCGCTGCGGGAAGAGTTGCGGCCTTACAACGTAACGGTGTTAACGCTCTGTCCCGGAGGCACGCGAACCAATTTTGTGAATATCGGTGCTCGCCAGGGGAGGCGCAAATTCCCAGGAGGTCCGCAACCGCCGGAAGAAGTGGTCGATGAAGCACTCAAGCAGTTGCGCCAGGGCGGCGGACTGGTTGTCCCGCGTTTCGCCAATAGAGCCAGCGTCTTTTCACAACGATTTTTGCCGCGCGCTACGGTTGTAAAGCTCTTGGCCAAAATGAGCCGGCCCTGACTGGATGCGTGGTTCTTAGAAGTGCTTCACATCTGAATTTTTGTTATGTACCAGTGAGTGCGGATTGGGTTAGTTTGTGCTGTCATAACAAGAGGATTGTTCGGCTGAGGTTCACAAAGTCATGAGCGAGAACAAAAACCGAGTTTCCTGGCTGCACAGGTTCGCGAGTCTTCTTGCCGTCATGACATTTCTCGTATTGATGACCGGGATGCTCGCTTCGGGCACGGCCCCTCTCTCGCTCGCCACACACGGGACAAGCTTGGGGGCTGGCGGGAAATCTTCTGGCGACCCACTCAGCAAATATGCGCACATCTATCAGTTCCTTGCTGTAACGGTGAGCATCCTAACCATCATTCTCACATTGTTGCTGAGCAGGAGCAATTTCCGGCGTTACGTAAAGACTTTGGCAAGCGTGACCCTAGGAGTTCTGCTTACAGCGGCGTTCCTGGTTTTTCGCCCCATACACTCGTTTTCTCCAGCCGCCATGTCTTTTGGTTATATGTGCGGCATTCAGGCCTTCTTCTGCCTGACCGTATGCCTGGCTCTGTTTACACGAAGCGACTGGAGGTGGGATGAGCCCAAAAATCCGGACGTTGCATCTCCCTCGCTGAGGCAAATTCTTGTTTTTACGACGGTAGCAATCTTCCTGCAGCCCCTTCTGGGAGAAGCCTTCCAGCAGCGGAAGATGGGAATTGCCCTCCATTTTGTGCTCGGAATTGTCGTGACCGTTTGCTCTCTGTGGGTCCTGGAAATTGCACTGACCAAGTTCCCGTATCTGCGATCATTCAAAATCTCGACAATCTTCCTCGCAGAACTGGTGGGTCTGGAGTTTTTCCTCGGGATAGTCTCTTACAGTATGAACCTCAATGCTCGCAGCGTTATGGGGTCCCAGCCTGGACTTGTGGTTATGAACACTACGCATGCAGCAGTCGGGTCTCTAGTGCTGGCAGCCAGCCTCTTTGTGACTTTTCAGGCATTCAGGTATTTTGCTCCCGCGGAAAGCAAGACTTCTTCCGCATTGCTTCATAAACACCAGGAGGCAGATCCGGGACAAGCCTGACAAGCCCCTGTGGCTCGCGAATCTCGCAAGCAAGACACTATCGAGGGAACAGTCGTTTGCTCCTGCCACCCACCCGAAAAGCTAAGCGGCACGACGCTGGCAGGTTCAGTTCCAGCAGTCAGGGCACCACACGTCGCGGTGTATCATAAAAAAGTAAATGCTAGCGGGGCGAGAAGAGATCTATTGGTCAGATCTGGCGTCGCTCAAAGGAATGGAAGTTTGGCACCAAGGGTATTGGCTATCGATTTTGGGCTCAGGCGCATCGGGCTGGCTATTTCCGATGCGCTGGGTATCACTGCGCAGGGACTCCCGACGCTCCAGCGGACTGCCATCCGCAAAGATATTGAATATATCCGCGCTCTGGCCGAGGAATATTCCGTACAAAAGGTACTTGTGGGGAATCCAATCAGCCGCGCCGGGGGACCGACAACGATGTCACGGCATGCTGAAGAATTTGCGAAGAAATTACAGTCCCGATTGAGCTGTCCCGTTGAACTCTGGGATGAAAGGCTGACCAGCGTTGAGGCAAACCGGATGCTGCGGTCCGCAGGTCTCAGCATCGGCAAGCGCCAGCAGGCTGTTGACCGTGTCGCAGCCGTATTGCTGCTCCAGAATTACCTCGATCACCGGGCTAACGAGCTCGAGCGAACCAGCTCCGCCGGAGAAAGCTTGTGACG
>JAKASH010000332.1 GCA_021828225.1 Acidobacteriota bacterium
GCTCAGGGGACGATGCACAAGGAATCCAGCGATTCCAGGGTGGCTTGAGCCCCTCGCGCCTTTGCCGTTCCAGACACGCTCCGGCCTGACCCTGGACCGGTTGGCCTGTGATGCAATCTCCATATTCATGCAGCCCTGTAGGTCAACGCTTTCCTTCATCAGCTTGTGCTGAGCAGGTCAGAGAGGGAGATCCCGGATGAAACGTCCAGCGGGAAACAGGCCCGCGCGCATCTTCAGGTTACTCGTCATCATAGGATTGATTCAGCTTCCCCTCGCCGCCCGGCCGCAAAGCAACGGCGCCATCGCCGCGTCTTCCACTTGCGAACGTTCCGTTCTGCATCAGACCGCGAAGGTCGGAGACACCGGCCAGCACACGATCAATCTCGATCAGAGGGTTTGCGCTTGGAGCCCGGCAATCACGATCGGCGGCGCAAAGGGCGCCGAGTACACGGCCACCGGAGTGGACGACATTCAGTTCAACAGGGCCAGGGATCAAGGCTACGCCGTCGGCACCCTGGAGAATGGCGACAAGTATTTCCTGCGCTACGAAGGCACCTCGATCATGAATGGCCCCGTCCCTATGCATCTGGAAGGCAGGTGGCACTTCACGGGCAGCACCGGAAAACTTGCGGGGTTGAAAGGGAGCGGCACCTACAAGGCCCGGCCCTCAGCGGACGGCCGCATGTTGTTCGGTATCGAAGGCAAGTACGCGATTCCTTCCAGGGCCTCGAAGTAGCAATATGGGGAAGTCTTCAAATGGGCGGGGCCTGCCAGCCTCCGAGTGTTTCTTCAAGCTGGCGGGCGATGGCGAGCGCCACGTGCTCATGCCACGGACGCGCCACAATCTGCACTCCGACGGGTAGCCCCTCGGCGGAATTTCCTGCGCGAACCACGGCGGCGGGCCAGCCGGTCAGGTTGTAGGTCATCGTGTAGCTGAAAGAAGGCAGCCGGTCATAGGTCGAGCCGTGGACCATTGCGGCAAAGCTGCACACGGGACAGAGAATCGCATCGTAATGTTCCATGAATCCCAGCATGGTGCCGCGGAAAGCGTCCCAGCGCACGGCCAGCGCGCCATAGTCGGCCATGGAAATTCCGTGGCGCTGCTGGAGTTCGAGCGCCTGCTGCAACAGCGGGTGAATCTGCTCTGTTCCCGCAGCTTTCAGCAGATCTTTCAGTCCTGATCCCCCATCGGCACAAAACAGCCCGCGATAAATTTCATAGGTCTCACCGATTCCTTGCGGGAGCGCTTCTTCCACTTCTGCTCCGGCTTCAGAAAGGACAGCCGCGGCCTTGCGCGTGGCTTCGGCGATTTCGGGCTCGGGCGTGGCAATCCGGTTGTCCGTGTGGAAAGCCACTCGAAGGTTTTTCAGATCGACGGCCCTCATTTCGATGAGCGGTGCGGGAACAATTGCCGAGTCGTGCCAGTCAACTCCGGAAACGATTTTGAGCGCGAGTTCCAGGTCTTCCACGCTCCGCGCCAAAGGGCCGATTTGCCAGAGCGTGTCCAGCGTGCCGCCTGGGCCGGGAAAATGGCCGGTGCGGGGAACGCGGCCGGAAGTCGGCTTGATGCTCGCAAGCCCGCAGCAGTTCGCCGGAAAGCGGACGCTGCCTCCGGCATCGCTGCCAAAACCGAGCGGCGAGCCTCCAGCAGCGATGAGGGCTGACTCGCCTCCACTTGATCCGCCGGGCGAAAGCGACAGGTTGTAGGGGTTGCTGGTGCGGCCGTAAATCAGGTTGTCGCTTTCCCACGCCCAGCCGAGTTCCGGGCAATTCGTCTTTCCCAGCACAATGGCTCCGGCCGCGCGCAAGCGTTTGACAACCACGGCGTCTTCCTGCGGCACAAACGCGCGCCGCCCGAGCGTTCCACCCGTGCTAATGATCCCGGTGGTTTCGATGGCGTCTTTGAAAGTCACCGGTACCCCGTGAAGCGGCCCTTTGATTTCTCCGCGAGCGAGCGAAACGTCCGCCGCGCGGGCTTCCTCGAGCGCACGCTCGGCGGGCAGTTGAACGATGGCATTGAGCTTCGGGTTCACTGCCTGAATGCGCTCAAGATGCGCCCGGATTAATTCAACCGATGAGATTTTCTTTTCACGGATGGCGCGCGCCATGCCGCTGGCCGAGAGGCGAAGGAGTTCATTCATGAACGATATCCGGGAAGCGATGTTGGGATGAAAGCTGCGGAGAAGTGCGGATCAAATGGCCCCACACGAGATCGAAATCCGTCTTTACTGGTGAGCCGGCTGGGACTCGAACCCAGAACCCTTGCCTTAAAAGGGCAATGCTCTACCACTTGAGCTACCGGCCCGCAAATACTTTAAGGTACACCAGTATTCTGCAAGGCGTAAACCGCAAAAGTCAAAGAGCATCTGGATGGTATATTCTAATCGGGCAAGCAGCTTTGATCCTGAGGCGCCTTGCGAGAGGGCCGGGACCGCATCACCCGGCGGGCTCGAAATAGAACCTGTGAAGAGGAGATCATGCACGAAACCAACCAAGAGCAATCTTTCATTGAATATTTGAAGACCATTGATACTCCCACGATTTCGAATGCCATCGAGCAGTTGCACCTCCGGTCGAAGAGCGAAGGCTTTACGCCGCTTCAGATCCGGTGCCTCTTCCCGGACTTCGGTCCGATGTGCGGATACGCGGTCACGGCCCAGGTTGAAACCATGACCGAGGGAAATCCCAGGGAAGAGAGAGGCTACGTGGAGCTGTTTGAAGCCGTCGAGAAATCGCCCAAGCCCGTGGTGATTGCGTTTCAGGAAGTCGGGGGTGGTCCCGACTACGCGACGCACTGTGGGGAAGTGATGGCTACGTTCTTCACGCGGCTGGGAGGGATCGGGCTGGTAACGGATTGTGCCGTCCGGGACCTTGCCGAGGTTCGGGCATTGCGCTTCCACTATTTTGCCCGAGGCGCGGTGGCCAGCCACGCCAATTTCCGCATTGTGCGCGTTGGCGTGCCCATTCAGGTGATGGGACTGGTGATCCGCCCGCAAGACCTGTTGCACGGCGATCAGAATGGCTTAATCCAGATTCCCAAGGAGGCAGCCAAGGGGCTGCCCGAAGCGATCGAATCGGTTCGGACAAAAGAGCGCCGGCTGATGGACCTGGCGAAAGATCCCAGCTTTACGGCGAGCCAGTTGCACGGCCGGTTTCTTCATTGATCCAGGTAGCGGCGAGTTCACCTCGCCATTTGGCGGCTTAAAGCCGCCTCTACGTGAGAAGTGTGGCGGAAACGAGCCGCGCTTGCGTCAAACTATACCGACGCGTACAGGCCGCTTTCGTTGACAAGGATTCGAGCGACAGCATAACATTGAAGGTTTCGGCGCTGTTTGTGGGCGTTCTCCTTGAGCGTGCGCGTCAGGAAGAAAGATGGAAGTTATGAAACTGGCCTACCTGGATTGTTCTTCGGGAATCAGCGGCGACATGTTCCTAGCCGCTTTGCTCGATGCGGGAGCGGATTTCGCTCGCCTGCAGGAAGAGCTGAAGAAGATTGACCTGGGGTCCTACGAATTCACCCAGGGCCGGGTGATGCGGCGAGGGCTGGCGGGCAACCATGTGGAGATCGTGGCGCCGGGCAAGCAGCCGCACCGGCATCTGAGCCACATCGAGCGCCTGATTGGCAACGCGGCGATTGATGAGGGCGCAAAACAGAGAGCCCTGCGCGTTTTCCGGCGGCTTGGGGAAGCGGAAGCGAAGCTCCACAACAAATCGATCGAAGAGATTCATTTTCACGAAGTGGGCGCGGTGGATGCGATCCTCGATATTGTGGGCGGATGCCTCGGGCTTGCCATGCTGGGAGACCCGGAACTGGTCTGCTCGGCGCTGAATGTGGGCGGGGGAAGCGTTGAGGCGGCGCACGGCTCTTTGCCCGTTCCTGCTCCGGCCACGGCGGAATTGCTCAAAGGGATTCCGATTTATTCATCGGGCATCGAGAGCGAACTCGTCACTCCGACCGGCGCAGCCCTGGTTTCAACGCTCGCGACGGGCTTCGGGCCTGTGCCGCCGATGAAAATTGAGCGCATCGGTTACGGCGCGGGCACAAAAGATTTCTCCACGCATCCTAACATCGCGCGGCTGATGTTGGGTGAAAAGGCAGAAGGCGCGGCAGCGAAACAGATCGTTGCAGGCGAGGAAACCGTCCTGGTGATCGAAGCCAATATCGACGACATGAACCCGCAACTTTACGGCTACCTCATGGAGAAAGCGCTCGAGGCCGGTGCGGTGGATGTGGCCTGCAGCGCCATCCAGATGAAGAAGAACCGCCCGGGCCTGCTGGTGAGCATTCTCTGCAAGCCGGAACTGGAAAACACGCTCACGCGCCTGCTGTTTGAGCAGACCACGACCATCGGTGTGCGCATCACCGAAGCCCGCCGCAAGGTGCTGGAGCGCGAGGTGGTGACGGTCGAGACCTCGCACGGAGCGGTTAGAATGAAAGTGGCGCGCCTGGACGGCAAGGAAATGAACGTGACGCCTGAATTCGACGATTGCCGGCGGCTGGCGAGCGAGAAATCCGTGCCGCTCAAGGAAGTGATGGTGGCGGCGCAGGCGGCCTATCTGAAATTGAAAGATTGAAGAATTGACTCATTGAATCATTGGAAGATTGAGTCAATGAGTCAATCGATAAATGGAACAATGGATAAATTTTATCTGACCACTCCGCTTTATTATCCGAACGCCCGGCCGCACGTCGGCTCGGCGTACACTACCATCGTCTGTGACGTGATTGCGCGCTACAAGCGCATGTGCGGCGACGAAGTGGCATACCTGACGGGCACGGACGAGCACGGCGAGAAGCTGCAGCGCGCGGCGG
>JAKASH010000333.1 GCA_021828225.1 Acidobacteriota bacterium
GGTCAGAAAGAAGCAGTACCCGACAGCAATACTCTTAAATCCGTTGGTAATAAACAGCATCCGGCCGGCACTTAAGGGGATAGCGATCTGGACAGAGAGCAGGATTGCGACCACATCGCCTGCCCACAACGTCAACTGCATGTTCCGAATCTGCCGCTTTAGCATGGGCTTTCAGAGCTAATGAATAAGTAACGCGTGGCGAATCCGGGATCCCTCAACAATCTTCGGCTTGTAAACAGGGAACCAATGACCAGGGCGCCTGGAGGTTCTTGGGGTTGTGTTTCATTGCCCCGCGCCAAGCTTTCCCAATCACCTTTCGTCCAAGTCCGGAATGATTGCATCTTCCTATCGGTTCGGGATCCACGAACCCCATTTGGACCCTAAATGGTTTTGCCTTCTGAACACAACTCTGGTTTAGCCTGGAATCGTCTTTCTTCAATGCCGTCCAAGACCCTGTCCAAAGGGCTCAGAACGTGGTCCCATTGGAAGCGTGTCTCGATAAGCCTGCGGCCTGCTTGCCGTAACTGTTCACGGTAAAGTCGATTCCTGAGGATGCTCGCCACCCGTTCGGCGAATTCATTGGGATTGTGGCCTACGAGAATTGCTTCCCTGCCTTCCTCGCCGAAAGCCCCTGTCACGCTCTCCGTGGCCACAGCAGGAGTACCCAGAGCGAGCGATTCCAGGATTTTCACCTGAATTCCAGCTCCGAAACGCATCGGCGCCACGCTCACCGCTGATTTGGCCACCTCCGGCCGGACGTCGGGAACATTAGCCAGCACCTTCACATATGACTTCTTCGCTAATTCCTTCACCGTTCTAGGAGGATTCCACCCCGCCACGACAAATTCCGCGCGCGGAACAAGGCGCCTGATGAGAGGCAATATTTCTCTGGCGAAATAGAGCACCGCATCTGTGTTCGGCAGATAGTCGAGCTTGCCGACAAAGATGATACGATTGGGGTCGAATGAGCCTTCGTTGAACGGGAAGGCGCTTGCGTCGATCCCGGTGGGGACCAGCAGCAAGTTGGACTCGATATGCCTTTGCCGAAGCCAGGCAATATCAACAGGCGAAGCCAGCAGTACACTGTCAAACCATGAGGAAACAGCAGGTTCGTAACGGAGCAGTCTTTCGCGTTCGATGCGTGCGGCCAGCCAGTAAGGGCTAAGCAGAAGGCGTGGCATCCGCGCGTAATGGAGATGGATCGAGTCCGTCATATCCAGAATGCGGGGGATTCCGTTAAATGGCCGGGCATATTCGGCCATCCGCACCAGGTGAACGATAATGGCGTCGATGGCCCCTCGTTCCACGTCGTGTGCCAATGCCTTGGTTAGCTCGCCGGACTTGTATAGCCGGGCCTGCAAAGGCAGCTTGCTCAATAACCCCTCAATGGCATTGCGCATGTACCCAAGTCGAGGAATCTGAAACAGGTTTTGGTCAAGCTCTCTTAATCGCGGCAGGTACGTGGTTGACTCGCCTGATTGCGGTGAGGCAATTGCATACATTGTCACCTGATGGCATCGGAGGAGGTGGCGCAGAAAATGATACGAACGTACCCGTCCTCCGTCCACGGGCGGATAGGGCAGGCGTGAAGTTAAATAGGCAATACGCATCGTTTCGTGGGAAGCTTCTCATGCCTTCGCTTACACAGAGTCACAAAGAGCGGACCAGCCGGGTCTTCGCGATAAGCGAAGCACGGTCCGCCCCTCATTTCGGCTCACCGCCTCACTAAAACCCATTGCTTGAGCAGGCCCCTGTTTTAATCTCTACGATCACCCAGTCTCGCCGTGCAGGCCCGGGCATGAAAAGACAAGTTAAAACTTGCGACACAGATATTTGATTATGGGCCAGCCAGCGCCCGAAAACAACATCGGAGAGGCATTGGACAGCTTGCAAAGTGGTCATTGTAAGCCAATACAAGGGTCGATGATTGGGGGCGGATTGGCAAAGAGAATCGTCCTGAAGAGCTGATGGCGAAAGCACATCCAACTTTTCCCGCCCCCGGAAACCTGTGGTTGATGCCTGGGTTACTCGCCTGCTGTAGCAAAGTAACCGGGCTTGTACCGCACTGTGACGCCCTTAAGCCGCGCAACGACTCGGATCTTG
Source organism: Acidobacteriota bacterium (assembly GCA_021828225.1). The sequence continues at coordinate 2,104 of JAKASH010000333.1, forward strand.
CGATAGGTACCGTCGAGCCTGCTGTCCGTCGGCGTATACCCAATCAAGTACTGATTTGTCAGTTGACGCCGGATTGCATCGAGTGAGTTGGCAAGCGCAATCATTTGTTCGGCGTGAAAGATTCCGGTTTGCGCATCCAGTCCCCTGTTTTGCTGCAGGGTATCAAACTGGCCGTGGGAGAGGTAACCCGTAAGATAGCCAGTGCCCGGAGACTTGCGCTCAGGGAAGAAGGCATCACCCCCTGTGTCGTCGGCCAATTCTTCAAGATATTTAGCGCCCGGATCGGTGAAACCGTAGGGCGTGTTCCCAATCGTGTAGATGGCGGTTTCGGCCCTGTGCGCCATGGAAATCGCCTCATCGAGCGAATGCCTGCTTTGAACATCGATGCCATCGCTGATCAGGACAAGTACTCGGCGCGTCTGCTCCCGAGGTCCTGCCTTCAGGATTTCATGTTTGCAGGCGTCATAGATGGCGTCGTACACGGCCTTGCCGCCTCCGGCTTTCAGATGCCGGATCTTATCGTTGAGAGCATCGGGGTTGTTAGTGAAATCCTGGAGGAGATGGCTGCTGGAGTCGAAAGACTCCAGGAACATTTCGTTCCGGCTGTTGAGGCCCCTCAGCATGCTGAATGCGAATTCGGCTGCGGCGCTTTGCTCGAACTTGAGCGAGAAGCGGGCGCTGTTGCTGGTGTCAATAATCAACCCAATGCGGAGCGGGGGCATCGTTTCGCTGCTGAAATACTCGATAGTTTGGCGCTTGCCATCCTCGTAGACTTTGAAGTCATTCTTTGAGAGGTCAATGACGGGAAGGCCGCGCTTGTCCAGAACTGTCACGGGAACGTTGACCACTTCCACATGAACTTTGATCCTGCTGTTGCCGGCACTTGCATTCGAACCCGCAGAGGGAATGCTTGCAGAATCATTTTTAGAGGTTGTAGGCTTTGCCCCGCTGGGGGCTGGGGAATCCTGCTTTCCCCACGTTCGGGCAGGCGCGAGGGTCATAAGCGCGAATAGAGTAACAAATGCGAAGCCGGCCGCAAAACACCAGGCCAAACCTTGAAGACGCTTTTCCCGGAACGCCTTTGCGGCTCTGGCGCGTACTTTCAACTTTCTCCGCTTATGCTGAAGCAAGGTAACCCCCACTCCTTGAAATTATAATATTACTTGCGGGCTGATTGGAGGAAAAGGTTGTTTGCATAGGGCAACGGGCCTGCCGTCGTCGGGGAGCGGCCCTCTCGTTCGTCCTGCCCGATGGCGGCAAATAAACCACGCCACCCACTTGGAGTGCCAGAAGCGGAAATTGGTTTCCTGCCGGTTGCGTTGCGAGGTTCGTCCCTCTGGAATAAAATCCCATTGAGGTAGGCTGATGCACGTCCATGAGCATAGAGCATCCAGGGGCTGGGTCGTGAAAGCGGCCGTGGTAGTGACGCTCGGGCTTGTGATCACCGAGTTTGTGGTGGGGCACATGGCCCGCAGCCTGGCCCTGGTGAGCGACGGCTGGCACAACCTGACGGACGTTCCCACACTGATTTTTTCCTGGGTTGCGCTCTATCTGGAGCAGAAGCCCCCGGACCACCAGAAGACCTATGGCTACCAGCGCGCTGGAGTCCTGGCGGCGTTTGTCAACGGCCTGATTCTGGTGGGCGTCGCAATTTACATCTGCTTCGAGGGCTACGAGCGCATCGTGCAGCCCGAGCACGTCGCCGCCGGCAAGATGCTGATCGTGGGAATCGTGGCGCTTGCCATCAATGCGGCTGTTGCTCTTGGCCTGACCCGCGAAGCCCGCGACTTGAACCTGCGCGCGGTTTTTGTTCATTACCTGGGTGACGCGCTTTCGAACGTGGGAATCATTGCCGGGGCGATCCTGATTCGCTACACGGGCCTGCGCCTGGTCGACCCGGTGCTGGCTTTCCTGATTGCCGGGTTGATTTTCTGGGGCGCCTTCGGCATCATCGCGGAGTCTTCGAACATCCTGCTCGAAAGCCTCCCCAAAGGAATGAGCCTGAAAGGTATTGCGAATGCCATGCTGATGATTCCGGGCGTTCGCGAAGTGCACGACGTCCACGTCTGGAGCCTGGGATCGGAATTTCATGCCATGTCCTGCCACGTTCACATCCTGGATATGCCAACCTCGGAAAGCGAAATGATTGCTCACCAGATCCGGGAAACGCTGGCAAGCAAGTTCGGGATTACCCACACCACCATCCAGTTTGAGCACCAGCACGAACCGGGCGAGTTCCACAAATACATGCCGGAACCCGCGGGGTCATCCCGGAAAGAATCGCACCGCACGCGTCGTTCTTAACCTTCTTGGACGCGCAGAGGGCGGCAGGCCGCGCGGCCGTTACTTCTGCGGCGTGATCCGATCAAGTCCGTCGAGATAAGGCCGCAGGGCTTCGGGGATGACGACGGAGCCGTCCTCCTGCTGATAGTTTTCCAGCAGCGCCAGCCAAGTGCGCCCTATCGCCAGCCCGCTTCCGTTCAAGGTGTGAAGCAGTTCCGTCTTGCCGGCTTTTCCACGGCGGAAACGCAGGTTGGCGCGCCGAGCCTGGAAAGACTCGAAATTGGAGCAGGAGGAAATCTCCTTATATTCCCGGCTCGAAGGGAGCCAGACTTCCAGGTCGTAGGTTTTGGCCGAACTGAATCCCAGGTCGCCTGTCGAGAGCGCCACAACCCTGTAGGGCAAGCCCAGCCGCTGGAGAACGGCCTC
>JAKASH010000334.1 GCA_021828225.1 Acidobacteriota bacterium
GAAATAGTCTTCGGTTCCGGTGCCATTGATCGAGGGCAGCTTTTCACCGTCGACGAAAAACATATCGTCGCCTTCGCCCCACCAGCCATCCTGATTTTCTAGGACCGACATGGTAACCCCGACAAACTGCCCGCGTCCCTTGGCCTTGAGCCAGACGTAGTTGTTCTTGCCGTCCAGGTTCTTCCCGTCGCTGACGACCGCTTTGCAGGGGGCGCACTGATTGTATTCCGCGTGGAAATAGAGCGTGTCTTCGGGCAGCGGCTTTGAATAGGCCCGGTAATCGATGTTGAAGTAGAGAGCGCGAATGGCGTCATGGCCTTCATTGGTAACGGTGATGCGGGCGTGTTTCTTGAACGGCATCGGGAAAAAGCAATTGAGCGCTTTGTCCGGCGCCACGTCCAGGGGAATCGACTGATAGGTGAAGTAATCGCCCAGCCCGAGGCCGAAGAAATCACCGATGGGCGCCTGAACGCTCGGGTCCTTCTCATTGTCCCAATACATGCGAAGGACGATTTTCTTCAGATGATAGAGTTCCGGGTCCGCGATGGTGAACCAGACATGGGTAATTACTCCGGGACCAGGCTCATCCAGAACCGTGAACGTTTGGCCTGGGGCAACTTCGCGGTAATCGGCATTGCCGCCGGTCCGGTCGTAGCTCGAAACGCGCTTCAAAACGTAGTGGTGGGGTTCAGGAAGGCTTCCAAGCCAATCGCTGTAGTTCTGGGCGACGGCGGGTGTTGACAGGGCGAGCATCATCAAGAGAGGTAGGGCTTTCCGCATTGATTCCTCCAAGTGGGCTGACGTTCAGAAAAATGATAGCGGCGCGATTCTACCACAGGATGCGCGGGAACGTCGCGATCCCCGCACCCTTCGCCAGTCGGCGTGGTTTATACTCAAATCAGGACAGCGTGGGATGGTCTCGAATTGGAAGCTTTGCCCGCGTTGAGCTTCAATTAAGAACCGATGAATATGCATAACCAGCCCGTTCGGGCAAGAGTGCGGGAACTGACCAGCGCAACCAATTCCCTTGTCAAAGTCTTTCGCCGGGCGCTCGCGGAGGGCGTCACGCGTGACGGATGGCTTTGCGGCGAAGGCCCACATTTTCTTGAAGAGGCTTTAAAGCCCGGTTCGCAGGCCGTTGTTCACAGCGTGCTGGTTGCCGCCGAGGCTGCGGAAAAGCATCAGGCGTTGCTGGCTCAACTCCCCCGGGAATCCGAACTGGCAAGCGTGCCCGACCGGCTTTTCCGCCAAATCGCCGGCACTCGGACGCCTCAGGGAATTGCTGTGCTTGTCGAGTTGCCCAGGTTCGATCTGAAGACCCTGGTGGCGTCTCAGAATGCTATTCTCGTCATCGCGTGCGGACTTCAGGACCCAGGCAACATGGGAACCATCATCCGCAGCGCCGACGCTCTGGGAGCTTCAGCGGTGGTCGCATTGGCGGGTACGGTGAGCCCTTTTAATCCCAAGGCTGTGCGCTCCTGCGTTGGTTCAATCTTTCGAATGCCCGTTTTCGCGAACATCAAGCCGGAGACTCTTTTTAAGCTTTTGCGAGATTCAGGCGTGCGGATACTGGGTGCCGATCGTCACAGCGATCGTCATGTTTCTGACGCCGACCTTCGCGGGCGGGTTGCAGTTCTGGTAGGGCAGGAAGCAGCGGGCCTGCCGCCGGAAATCTCTCGCGAAGCCGACGAACTCCTGAGCATTCCCATTCGCGCGGAAACGGACTCTCTGAATGCCGCAACGGCGGCAGGAATTGTTCTTTACGAGATTGCTCGGCACCGCGGTTTCCAATATCAGCCATGAGCTTGTTTGAAATACAACCTTCGCCAACCTCGGAACAGGGCCGCCGGCCGCTGGCGGACCGCATGCGGCCTGAAACGTTGGAGGATTTTGTCGGCCAGCTCCACATCCTCGGTCCCGGTAAACCGCTTCGCCGGCAAATCGAGCGCGACGAACTGGCGTCCATGATTTTGTGGGGGCCTCCCGGGTCAGGGAAGACCACGCTGGCGATGATTGTGGCGCGCAAGACGAAGAGTGATTTCGTGCGCTTCAGCGCGGTCCTTTCCGGGATCAAAGAGATCAAAGAGGTGATGGCGGAGGCCGAGAAGACACGCCATTTCGGCCGGCGCACCATCCTGTTTATTGACGAGATTCATCGCTTCAACAAAGCGCAGCAGGATGCCTTCCTTCCGTACGTCGAGCGTGGCGACATTGTCCTGATCGGTGCCACGACGGAGAACCCGTCCTTTGAGGTCAACGCAGCTTTGCTCTCGCGCACCAAGGTTTATATGCTGTCGGCGCTTTCCACCGATGAGATCGTAACGCTTCTCAAGCGGGCTTTGCAGGATGAGAAGCGAGGACTAGGCGATCAGAAAGTTGAGATCTCTGATGAACTGTTGCGGCAGATCGCGGTTTTCTCAAACGGCGATGCTCGCACGGCTTACAACACGATTGAGACCGCTGCCGGCACGGCCGCTCGTGACCCGCAGGGGCGCGCGACGATAACGGAAAAGCTGATTGAAGATGCCATCCAGCGCAAGGTGCTTCTTTACGACAAAGGCGGCGAAGAACACTTCAACGTGATTTCTGCCCTGCACAAATCAGTTCGCAATTCCGATCCGGACGCCGCTCTCTACTGGCTGGGGCGGATGCTGGAGGCGGGCGAGGACCCGCTCTACGTTGCGCGACGGCTGATTCGCATGGCGTCGGAAGATGTTGGCATGGCCGACCCCAAGGCGCTGGAAGTCGCCGTGGCCGCCATGCAGGCGGTGCACTTTGTGGGATTGCCCGAGGGCGACCTGGCCCTGGCGCAAGCCGCCGTGTATCTCGCGCTCGCGCCCAAGTCAAACGCGCTTTACGTGGGCTACGGAGAGGTGAAGAGCGACGCGCAGAAAACGGTCGCCGAGCCTGTGCCCCTGCACTTGCGGAACCCCGTTACCCGACTGATGTCGAACTTTGGCTATGGCAAAGGCTACCAGTACGCCCACAACGCTGAGGAAAAACTGACTGACATGACCTGCCTGCCCGATAACCTCCGCGACCGCCACTATTACCGCCCCACCGACGAAGGCTTCGAAAAAAGACTGAAAGAAAAAATGAAAGAGATCGAAGAGTGGAAGGGGAAACGTACTGAGAAGTGAGCATGGAGTGCGGATCTGTTGTTGAGGTTCGTGATTGTTTCGCGGCTCAGGTGAAGCAGATTGACTATGGTCTCGGACCATGGTACAAATACTGGAAGAGGACACGATGGAAACGATGGCCGTATCAAAATTCAAAACAACCTGTCTGGCGGTTTTGGAGCGCGTCCGGCGGACGAAGAAGCCGGTCCTGATAACCCGCTTCGGCAAGCCCGTTGCCGAAGTTGTTCCTCCTCCGCCCGCGCGGCGGCCGGACGATTGGATAGGCGCGCTCGCGGGCACGGGTCGCATCGTGGGCGATATCATCAGTCCCGCCGTTGACGAAAGCGACTGGGAAGTCCTGCGCTAATGAAACTGCTGCTGGATACTCACATCTGGCTGTGGAGCATGCTCGCGCCAGAGCGTCTCTCGCCAAGGGTGGGGCGCGCGCTTCGTGACCGACGCAACGATCTGTGGCTTTCTCCTATCAGCACCTGGGAGCTCGCCGTGCTCTCGGCCAAGGGGCGCGTTGCGCTCAATGAGGATGTCACCCAGTGGGTTGCGAAGGCGATGGCCGCCGCGCCATTGCGTGAGGCGCCCCTTACGCACGAAATCGCGCTTGAGACAACCAAGTTTCACTTGCCGCATCGCGACCCGGCGGATTATTTTCTCGGCGCTACGGCGCGAGTGCTGGGTCTCACCCTGGTCACGGCGGATAAAAGACTGATCGAGTCGCGCCAATTCCCCGTCCTGGCGAACCGCCGAGATCAATCTAAGTGAGGAAGGATGCCTTGTGAAGGGTGGTATGATGTGGGGGATATGTTTGACCTTGACCAAGCCTCCTTTGAATTCGAGTGTCCAATATGTCGCTTTCAGAACCCTGCGACCCTGGGACAAGTTAGGCTGGGCGATGTGGTGATATGCCGAGGGTGTAAGTCAAACATCCAGCTTGCGGATTACATGGCCAAATTGAGTAGCGCAAGGAAGGACATACAGAATAGGCTTAAGAGAATCGAGGAATCGTTTCCGCGTAATCTCGACTTCACTCTCTAACCCTCAAATGCAGAGCAACTACTTACAAGACGTCCGCTATAAGCTCCAGAAGAGAGTTCGAAGGCTTAATCAGGCTGACGGTACACAGTTTCTGTTCGCCCTGAAGCAGTTTTGGGTTTTCTTCGACAGCTACCCTATCCTTGTGTCGACGCGTGATGAACTCCTCGCCAAATTTCCTGAGGTGGCGTCTGACATAAGCAAAATAGGGGGCGGACAGATGCTGTTTGGCAACAACGAAGCCGAGAGCGCCGCTATAGGGTGTGAGGTGCTAAAGAGGTTTGCTGAGCAGGACAATCCCGACGAGTACTACAGGTTCGTGCCGCCAGTAATGGGACAGGGATCAATGCTGGATGGATTCCGCCAACTTTATCTTGACCCGTTCTATGAGCACTTTGATGAAAACCTAGATGATAGAAACTTCGTCCTATTCTGCCTCGAACGCTACAAAAGAACCTGTGAGTGGTTTGAGCGCGAACGGCTATTCCAATCTTGGGAAAACGATACCCAGAGAGGTGAAAAGCGTCTCGCACTTGACCTGTATAAATACCTGTTTGGTCATGGGGTTGAGTTCCACATCGAGCCATCGTCTGTATCGGGAGAGGCGGACATGGTCGCTGCCCAATCTTCTGAAAATCCCCTGA
>JAKASH010000335.1 GCA_021828225.1 Acidobacteriota bacterium
GTGCCGGTGTAAAACTCCACAAAGTGCCGATTGAACATTCCCCACCCCTGATGTGGTAGACCGGAGCCAACTCCGCAGGGAGGAGGTTCCGAGACTTGTTCAGGGGGAGAGACGTGGAACAGATCAAAGAACTGCAACGGCAAGGGATGAGTATCCAGGCGATCAGTCAGCTGACCGGCTGGGATCGCAAGACGATTCGCAAGTACCTGTTGGGGCCGGAAGTGGCGCCGGTTTATGGGCCCCGCCCGCGGCGAGCCAGTAAGCTGGACCCGTTTAAAGCGTATCTGGAGGAGCGTCTGCGCGCCGGGGTGTGGAATGCGCGGGTGCTACTGCGGGAACTGCGCGAGCGGAACTACTCGGGCAGCTACACGATTCTGACCGATTGGCTGCGGCCGCAACGCCAGGCGGCCGGCGTCGCGGCGGTGCGGCGATTCGAGACACCGCCGGGCAAGCAAGCGCAGGTGGACTGGGGCCATCTGGGCACGCTGGAGATCGGCTGCCAGGAGCAGAAGCTGTGGGCCTTCGCTTTTACGCTTGGCTACAGCCGCAAGCTGGTGGCCGAAGCAGCGCTGGACCAGAAGCTGGGGACGCTGCTGCGGTTGCACGAAGCCGTCTTCGATCAACTCGGTGGAGTGCCCGAGGAGATTCTGTACGATCGGATGAAGACGGTCTGGCTGGGGACCGACGAACGTGGCGAGATCGTCTGGCACCCGGTTTTTCAGGACTTCGCGCGGTGCTGGGGTTTTGTCCCGCGGCTGTGTCGGCCTTATCGGGCACAGACCAAGGGGAAGGTGGAATCGGGAGTGAAGTATCTGCGGCGGAACTTTCTGTGTGGATTGCAGGGACGCGAGCCAGGCGGCCTAGAGGACCTCAGCGGACAGTTGCGTCAGTGGACCGAGGAGGTGGCCAACCGGCTTAGGGATGTGGTTGACCGCTGGTTTTCTTCTTTTTTTTGCCGAACAGGTTCAGGAGCTGTTGAACTGCATTTGGCTGCGTCTGTTGTTTCTGCTGAGTTTGCGTTGCGCCTTTTTGGCCCAGCAACCCTCCCAACAGTCCGGATACTCCAGCCAGTGGGTTGTTGCTGTTCGGAACCAGCCCTTTTAGTTTCATCTGAGCAATCTTTTGCACGTCAGGGGAAAAGCGCGGATTCTGGAAGGTTCCCGTAACGATGGCGGGAATCACCAGCTCTCCTTGATTATTGGCCAAGACGGTGCTCAGGTACCCCCCAATCCCCGTACCCCCGACCTGCTGACTGAAGCCCTTCGAGAGCACTGCCGTCACGCGCAGATCCAAGGCTTGATTCACCAGATTGGCGGTCCCGGAAGCGCCTACGTTTCCGATATCCAGCTGCGCCAGCAGATTGTTCGTCTGGGCGATGCCATTTTTCACAAGAACATTGCCGGTCATGCGCGAGATGTTTGTGTATCCCTTGTTCTTCTGGTTTGACTTCAGGAACCCCCCGATCGATGCCAGTTGGTAACCGATGTCTATTCCGCTATAGCGGACGCTGTTCAGATCAAGACTGACGGAACCGTTCAAAGCCCTCACCACTGCGTTGGAGGTCAAAGTCTGCAGCGGGCCCGTGGCCCGCATGTTCATGTTGAGCTTGCCCGCACCGCTGACACTATTGAGTGCCGTTACACCGTATGCCTTGGCCATCGACAAGACGTCGGGAAGGTTGGCACCCGAGGCGCGCAGCGTGGCATCCACCAGCGGCGACTTCGCCATGTATTGCTGCAAAGCGAATTGAGCCGCGACGGTGGTGCCGCCGGAGGAAACATTGAAAGTGTCGGAGCGAATCTCCGCTGGCGTAAGGACCATGTTGATGGATTTCACCTGCACGGGTTGCGGAATGCTCTTGCCGGTGATCTGAAGATTCTGACCCGAAACCGATCCGCTGAGCGCCGGCTTGTCAGCGGCGCCTTGCGCCTGCAGGTTAGCGCTGATCATCCCGGTCACGGACGCGTCCGGAGGCAGGGCGATGCCGGAGGCCGCAACCAGTTTGGCGACTTCGGCAATCGAAACGTTATCAGCCCTCAATTGGAGATTGATTTGCGCGGGGGTTGGCTTGGCGTCCGCCGTTCCACTGATCAAGACTGGCATTGTTCCCAAGGTCAAGGTCGTGTTGCGAATCGTGACCAAGTCGCTTGATACGTCATCGTTGATGTCGTAGTCCGCCGTGATCGGGTAGCCAAGTGCCCGGCCATTGAGTCGAGCGTTCTGGAGCGTGATCTTCCCGTTCGCGCTAAGCGTGCCCGACGTGCTGCTGACTTTTGTCTGCCCAGAAAGTACGCCATCCATGCTGGCCAATGCGGGAGAATCGAGAAATTTTCTTAGTGCGGCAATTTCCACCTGCTTCAGGTCAAGGGTTCCGCGAACCGGGGTAGCCGCGGGCTGGCTTCTCACAACCGGTCCGGCCTCCCCTTGAAACCGGATCTCCTCTTTTCCCGCACCCGGAAGGTGGGCAGCCACATCGAAAGAAAACGGTCTGTCCAGGGAGAAATCCCGGACGCTCGCGCTGATATGGTCGTACACCGTCCTCGGCTTATTGGCCTGCAAATCGGTGACGGCTACCTCACCGTCCGAGATGGTAAGATTGGCCAGCGAGAACGGATAGGCGTTTTGGCCACTCGACGCGGACGGCGAGCCCGGCTGGGATACACGGCCCTTCTGGCCTTCGGTTTGTGATCGTGTCCCCGTGGAAGTCGAAGAAGTGCGCCCGCCCAGAGCGCTCTGCTGCGAAGCTTCTCCCAAGGTCGAGAAGTTCCAAACACCTTGCTGACTTTTGATGAGTTCCACGACGGGTCGTTGCAAAGCCAGAGACTCGATCTCGACGTTGCCGCTGAGCAGCGGAATCAGTCGGGCCGTCACATCCAGCTGTTTCGCCTGCACGAACGGTTCTTTCGCGCCAAAGGAAGGATCCTCGGCAATGGCCAGATTTTGCACTCTGATTCGCAGAGGGATCAGGTTCAAGTGCATCTCCCCCAGCGTGACTTTGCGGCCCAGGCTCTGTTCGAGCTGTGACTCAATCGCATCACGATAACGGTTCACGTTGAAGGTCGCCAGGAATATTGCCGCAGCCGCGATCACCACGGCCAGCACGATTGCCACAATCAATCCAACTCTGCGCATGACGAGCCTCCAACGGGAATGTCTGTTTTGAATGCAGATCTCCTAGGAGCTTACGCCCGGCGCGCTTTGCAGGCAATGTCTGGGTCGGCTTTTGCAATGTCTTTGAATGAGATTTGTCTGGCGATCGGCGCGCTGCCCGCAAGGGGCCTAAGTGCGGCTCGGAAAAGTCCAGAGAATCGTATCGGTAGTGGCCTGCCACCGTGGAGCGTGGATTCAGTTCGTCGAGAGTTCCCCCTTCACCCGCGGTGGTACTAGCTGGCCGCGCCGGATCCTCCGTCGTAGCCGATCGATCTGGCCGAGCGGCCCCAAATGACGAGGAGATTCCAATTAAGTTCCCTGTTTTTAGCGCAATGAAGTAGTTCGTTGTGTAATTTGCGTTCCCCCGAACTTGGCAGCACCGAGAACCTAGCGCCTCTTTGCGCTCCAACGAGACACAAACAGCCTCGGCTCCGTCTGCTCGTGCAGACAGTTCGGGGTTGCTGAGCCCGATTCACCGGCAAGGCGGCCGGCACCAACACATTCTCACCTTGGGCGAAGACTGGCCGTCTGGGCCGCGCAGATAATTAGTTCCGGGACACCTCCACCTTCACTGGCGGTAGCACCGGCTGGCCGAGCCGCATGCGCTGTAGCCGCTCGAGTTGGGTGAGCTTCCGGTCCTCGATCCTTGAAAGGTGCGCCTCGTATCGCATTAAGCGGGAAGCGCTTTCCGGGCTCACGCCGGAAAGCGTACTACCTGATGGCGATCCACGAGCATCTGCCGAAGATCCCCAAACAGCAGCTGCGGGAAGTGGGCTGGGCGAAGGCGGCGGAACTGGCGAAAGTGGCGCGCCGGGAGGGACAGCGCTTTGAAAGTGCAACCTGGTTGCACAGGGCGGCCGAACTCCCCCGGGAAGAGTTCAAGCGGGAAGTCGAACACCACCTGACCGGGCGCGAGTCGGAGCCGTGGGAGCTGCTCTATTTCAAGGTCTACAAGAGCCAGTTGCCGGTGGTCGAGAAGGCACTTGAAACCGCGGCTCTGATGCTCGGCAGTGACAAATCCCGCCGTTACTGTCTCGAAATGATCTGCGCGGATTTCCTCGCCGGTGCCGCGCTCGAACAGTCCGATCCTTCGACCCTCGCGCTTTCGCTTGAACGCTTGTTGAAGCTCCTGCCGGCAGAGCAGAAACAGCAGATCATCGAGCAGATCCGCACAAGCCTATGAGCGCCGTTCGGCAGAAACGCCCACGGCTGCGGCTTGATCGGGCTGCTTATCGTGAGCTGCGCGAAGAAGTGCTGGCGCGCGACGGCTGGCGCTGCCAGTTCTGCGGCTCACTCAACGGAGTCGAAGTCCATCACTTGGAGCCGCGCAGCCGCTTGGGCGACGACTCCGAAGAAAACCTCATCACCCTCTGTTCCGCCTGCCATCGAAAACTCCACCACGGCAGACTCGCCAATACAGCGAGGCGGAAATAAACGATCAACGCAGCGTTATTACCACTCGAGCCACGGATTGCAAGACCCCCCAAGCGCCTTCTCCGGACGTCCGGATCGCGTCAACATGACGCGAAAACATTTTTGTATAGCGAGGGAGAGATGCTCTTGGCGCTCTTGCGGTGCTGACCTGCTCCCCGAAAATTAGTCCACCCAAAATGGAGCCTCTCCGGGTATAAAACGCGAGAGG
>JAKASH010000336.1 GCA_021828225.1 Acidobacteriota bacterium
GATGTTCGATCCGCCCGGCAAACCGCGCGGCCCGCACATCACCGGAATGCCTTTCCACTGGCAGTAACCGGTCTGGCCCGGAGCCGGAACCTTGGCCAGGTCCAGCACAATGTAATTGGCAACGAAAAGGTCCAGGAATCCGTCGCGGTCATAATCCAGGAAAGTGCATCCAGTGCCCCATCGAACCTCATCCTGATATAGCCCGGCTTTCTTGGTCACATCGGTAAAAGTCCCGTCTCCGTTGTTGTGAAACAGGACGTTGTGTCCCCAGAAGGTCAGGAAAAGGTCGTCCCATCCGTCATTATTGTAGTCGCCGATGCAAACGCCCGTTTGCCAGCCGGTACGGGCCAGCCCGGATTTTTCCGTCACGTCGGTAAATGTTCCGTCGTGGTTGTTCCTGTAGAGCTGAGTCGTGGGTGCTTTGCCGGGAGGCCATGTCACGTCCAGCCGGGTGCCGTTCGTGAGGTAGATATCAATCCAGCCGTCGTTGTCGTAGTCAAAGAAAGCAATACCGTTTCCCTTGGCCTCGATAATGTACTTCTTGTCATGGACCCCGCCCCAGACGTTGACGGTGTTCAACCCTGCCTCTTTGGCAACATCGACAAAGGTCACCGGTGAAGCGGTATCCGGATGCGAAACTTCCGCAGCCTTGAGGACCGGTATTCCTGACCACTGCCAGATGGGCGTGGTCACGACTTCCATCAATTTAGTGCCCAGAAGTGCTGCGCCCGAACCCAGGATATTACGACGAGTAAGTTTCATGAGGAGAATAAAATACCGGCCATCCTGAAAGTGATGCCCCAGTCAAAAAGGCAACCTTGCACCATTGGTCCTGACTCTCCAAACAACACAGAAAGGCCAATTATACTACATCAGGGTGCAGTCAACACCTCGCTTTGCATTGCCGGCGCCCGGTCTTTGAAAATGGTGAACTCCATGCCAACATGCCGTGCCGACTGAAGATACCTTCCCATGCGCTTTCATGGCACACTGACCTTTTTCTGAAACCCGTCTCCACGTAAGCCGCAGCACAAATGAAAAGCCCGTGGCTTCGAGCGTATAATCAGGGTTGCAGTCACACACCTTTTACCCGGGGAGACACTCAATGCGTCGAATCGGATTGTTCGCTTTTCTGGTGTTAGTTTTCGCGTCCTTTTCCAGGGCTCAGGCCGCCGTCAAGACGGAGACCGTACATTTCAAAAGCGGGCCTGAAACCGTTACAGGCTATTTGGCATTGCCCGGCTCGCCCGGCCAGCATCCCGCGTTGGTGGTGATTCAGGAATGGTGGGGATTGAATGCATGGGTCAAAGAGCAGGCCCGGGACTTCGCCCAGCAGGGTTATGTGGCGCTCGCCCCTGACCTTTACCACGGCAAAGTGGCCACCACTCCCGCGGAAGCTCGCAAGTTGATGCAGAGCATGCCCCGCAACCGCGCGATCCGCGATCTGAAGGCCGCTTACGACTTCCTCGCAATGATGCCGAACGTCAAGAAGGACAAGATTGGCTCCATTGGATGGTGCATGGGTGGCGGGCTTTCACTGCAGCTCGCTATTCACGAACCGCGCTTGGCCGCCTGCGTGGTAAACTACGGTTCTCTCGTAACCGATCCGGCCACAATCAAAAAAATCCAGGCCCCCGTCCTGGGGAATTTCGGCGCCGACGACCGTGGCATTCCGCCGTCCGCCGTGCATGCCTTTGAGAAGGCCATGCACGCCGCCGGCAAATCATTCAATGCCAGGATTTTCGAGGGCGCCGGCCATGCGTTCGAGAACCCTAACAATAAAGGGGGCTATCGTCCAGAAGCCACACGCGAAGCCAAGGCTCGAACGCTTGCGTTTCTCGACAAAACCTTGAAATAATCCGCCAGGCGTCCGGGCCAGCGGAGACACCGGCTCTCCAACCGACCGAGTCACTGCAATTCGCAATGCTCTACGAATGAAATTTCAAGAAACGAAACTACACTGACGGGTAATAGACTTTCCCAGCGAGGATGGTGGCCACCGGTTCGATTTTGTGCCGACCGTTTCGCGTTTTGCCGTCGGAATCCGTAAAGACAAATTCCCCTTCCCGCAGATCAAGCACGCTGACATCGGCTTCCGCGCCCGGCCGAAGAGTTCCAATCTCTGCTCCGTAATCAAACACCCGGGCAGAATTCACGGTTACGCGCTCCACCACCTGGCGCAGGTTCAAGCCGAGCAGAAGAAACTTTGAAAGCGTTGTGACCAGATCGTACACGGGGCCGTTGACATTGGCCGAGTAGAGGTCGCTGGAAATGGTGTTCGGCAGGAAATCCTGCTTCAGGCATTTCTCCATCACATCGAATGAAAAACTGCCTGCGCCGTGCCCGACGTCAAAAAGCACGCCGCGCTCGCGGGCCTCGACAACCTCCGGAAGAAGCTTTCCGCTGCCGTCGAGAATGCCGTTCGGACGGCTGTTAAAGGAATGCGTCACCACGTCGCCCTTATTCATGAGCGCCAGCAGCATGGGTAACGGCGTATATGAGCCGCCGATATGAATCATCAGCGGCAGGCGGGCTTCGTCGGCGGCTTCCCGCGCACGCTTCATCCCCTCGTAATCATTGGCTCCGGTGTACATCCTGGAGAAACGTATTTTGAAGCCGACAATCAAATCCCGATTTTTTCTGGCTGTCTCAACCGCAAGTTCCGGAACACAGTATCGCAAGTCCTCAAGTTCGCCCATGTTGGGCGTGCTTCCGGCAATCATCCCGATGGAGACCACATGGAGCAGCGACTTAATGCGCGTGGAAGCGCGCTCGATCACGAACTTGCGGAAGGCCGCAAAGCTGAAGGCTCCGGGAGTGCCCGCATCGATCACCGTCGTCACGCCGCGGTGAAGGCAATAAGGGTCCGGTTCGATCCCGTATGCCCCAACGTACGGCAGGACGTGGGTATGAAGATCGATCAAACCCGGAGTCACAATTTTCCCTTCTGCGTTGATCGTCTCCCGTGCCATCCCGGAGGGGATGTTTGCTTCGACCCTGGCTATTTTCCCTGCGATAATCGCCACATCGCAGACGGCGTCGATGTTTTGCGAAGTGTCGAGGACCCTGCCGCCCTTGATAAGCAGTTCGTATGCTTTGCCTGAAGAGGAAGCCTCGAAACCCTGTGGGTTCATCGCATTATTCTCGGGATTATGAGGTGCGCTACAGAAGCACTCACGCTTGTCATCGTCTCGCGTCGCGTAAAGGTACCAGAACTCTGGAAAGACATGGAAATCCTTCTGAAGAAATTTTCACAAGAGAAGAGATATCCAGGTAAGCCCTAAGTCCTTCGGAAGAGCAGAGCCTTCTTGACTTCTCCGATTGCGCGGGTGACGTTGATGCCTCGCGGGCAGGCTTCGACGCAATTGAAAATTGTGCGGCAGCGCCAGACGCCTTCATTGGTATTCAGGACGGCCAACCGCTCGTCTTTGCCTTCGTCTCGGCTATCAAAAATAAAGCGATGCGCATTGACGATGGCGGCCGGTCCGACGTAGTCCGGATTGGCCCAGAACGACGGGCAGGAGGTGGTGCAGGCCCCGCAAAGGATGCATTTAGTCGTGTCGTCGAATCTTTCCCGGTCCTCAGGCGACTGGTACCTCTCTTGTTCCGGCTCCGGAGAGTGACTGATGAAGTAAGGCTTCATCGCCCGATACTTTTCAAAGAACATGTCCATGTCGACCAGCAGGTCTTTGATCACGCGAAAACCCCGCATAGGTTCTACGGTGATACTTTTGCCGAGGTTTTTGAGCAGCAGCTTGCAAGCCAGGCCGTTGTGGCCGTTGATCAACATGGCATCGGACCCGCACACGCCGTGCGCACAGGAGCGCCGATAGGTCAGCGTCCCGTCGAAATACCACTTCACATGGTTCAGTGCGTCGAGCAGCCGATCGGTGGGTTCGGCTTCAAACTTATACTCGCCCCACCACGGTTCCGGATCCTTCTCCGGATTGAAGCGCCGGATTTTCATCGTCACCTGCATGAATCAATACTTCCTTTCCTTCGGCTCGAACCTCGTGATCGTCACCGGCTTATAGGCCAACCGAATTCCATTAGGTTCAAGGTAAGCCAGAGTATGCTTCAGGAAATTGGGATCGTCGCGCCTCGGAAAATCCTCGCGGAAATGTGCTCCCCGGCTCTCCTTGCGGGCCAGGGCTCCTTCCACCAGAACATCTGCCAGGTCAATCAAGGCCCCAAGTTCGAAAATCTCCAGCAGATCGGTGTTGTATTGGGTACCCCGATCCTCGATCTTCACGCGGGTGTAGCGATCGCGAATCTCCTTGATTTTTTCGCGCATGGCGGTCAGTGTCCCAGCATCGCGGAAGACCGAAGCCTTTTCCATCATTTCATTTTGGAGCGTTTCCCGAATGTCGGCGGCGCGCTCTGTACCTTTGCTATTGAGCAGGCGGTCCACGGTTTCCCGAGCGAAATCTTCAGGATTCTCACCGAGCGGCGCCAGTTCGTTCTCCTTGATAAAGCGCGCGGCATGGCGCCCGCTTCGACGCCCAAACACAAGAATGTCAACCAGCGAATTAGTACCCAGGCGGTTCGCACCGTGCACTGAAACACAGGCGGTCTCACCCGCGGCATAAAGTCCTGGCAGCGGAGTATTCTTCTCATCGATCACCACGCGGCCATCATTGTCAGTCGGGATACCTCCCATCGCGTAGTGCGCGGTCGGCTGCACCGGAATCAGTTCCTTGGCCGGCTCAATCCCCAGGTAGGTCCTGACAAAATCCGTAATGTCGGGCAGCTTCAGGTCCAGCACCTCGCGTCCCAGGTGCGT
>JAKASH010000337.1 GCA_021828225.1 Acidobacteriota bacterium
GTTCGGAAAGGATCTTCATCACTTTCTGGCGCAGCCCGGAATTTTCCGCCGAGGCCGTCACCAGTTCCTCGCCAAAGCGCTGATAAAGTGCGACGGCATGGAGTTCAGTCGGCGTCACTCGCCACCACCGCGGGAGCACGGCATCGGTCATAAGTGTCGGCACAAGATCTTCCCAGACCAGGGACTGAACGCTAGTGGGTACGATGAAGTTTTCTTCCATTTCCGCCAGGACGTATGGCAAGTTTGCCAGCGACCCAACCAGATGGGCACCACCGGCTGCCGGAAGGCCACGGCCGAAAACATCGGGAGTTTTCCAGGCAACATCTTGCTCCTCGGTCTGTTCACCCGAGAAATCATGGGACCGCACAAAGAGCCCGTTGTTGTAAATCATCTGGGCTCCTGGCGGCTCGTAATAGGCGTAGTTCAATCCCACCAGAGTATCTCTCAGGAAAGGAACAAGTTGTCCGCGCGCCGCGGCCAGTTTGCGGGCAGAGGGCCTTGACTTGATGAGCTTGGCCAGGTTCGTTCGCATCTCGGCCTGGATATGGGGATTTTCGTACAGGCCCTCGGACCATTCCGCTCTTTCCCCTCTCGTGAAGAGCGGCTTGGGCAACTGAAACTCCCGAAGCTGTGCCGCCAACGGGATCAGTGGCTGGGACGGGGTTTTCCCCTGGGCCATTTCGTTCAGACCGTCTCCCAGCGCGAAAAGGGTGTCGAGAGAAACGAGTCGCTGTGCAGCCACCATCGAGCGCATCTTGTTGGCCAGATCGTTTCTGACCTGCTTGCCCGCAGGGCTGGTCTGTTCAGGACCTGCAAGCAAGTCGATGACTTCGTTCTGCGACAGGTCTGTCCTGCCGGCAGAAGCCTGGAACAGTCCTCCCAGCGAGCTGCGCGCGTCCGCATAAAGCTCCGCGCCGGAGCGGATGCGAAGGAAGGGGTCAATCACCTTTATCCAGGATTGGTTCCAATCGTTTTCGGCAATCTCACCCTGCCGGGCCAGAATTTCCCACAGACCCACGTTGGCTTGAAAAATACCCAGGGCGTCGGAGCGCAGCCCACGGTCATGGATACCGTCAAGGGCCTCCGCCACCTTGAGAAAATGAGTAATAGACTCGTTGCTTAAAGGGAACTCAGTGAAGGTGAGGTACTGGTCACCAAAGGTAGGAAAGTCCTTCGCCAGCCGGAGCACTGTCTGGGGCGTCAGGCGATTCTCCGGAGAGCGCCCACGGTCCATCGCACTCAATGCCAGGTAAGCTTGCAGTGGCCCGTCCTCGGAATTCATCCGCGAGAAAGCCACCATCGATTCCAGCAACTGCGCGGGGCTGTTCCACTTCCTGGCGCGATCAGACCACGTCGAAAGCAGCTTGGAATGGTCCTTGTGATTAAAGTCGCGGAGCGCTTCCGCCCACACCGCCAGGTTTCCCGGGATGCGCGGCTGGCCGCTTGGGTCAAGACGCACTCCGGACATCAGAAGCAGCAGTCCGGGGTCTGGCCGGAAAACCGGCCGAGCCGGTCCGGGTGAAGGACTTTTCCCTCGCAGCGCTTCATAAAAGCGCACTAAGCGGTGCGGTTGTGTGAAGTACGTTTGCTGGGGGGGATTGACCCGGGACAGGGAATCAAAGTAGGCGGCCAGCCAGCCCTCGTCCTTGCTCAGCAGCCGGAGTACGAACTGCCCCGGCGAAGCCGGGCTTACTCCCACCAGCTTCTTCCACGCAGGTTCAGCGGATCTTCCCCCGGGGACGATTACGCGTCCGGACTGAATCGAGATCTGACTGCCGTAGAAGTCGAGGACCGGTGCAAGCGGCAAAAGCTTCGCAAGCCCCGGAGACCGCTCCAGGGAGTTCCGGGTATTCCGGTCAATTCGCGACATAGACCAGTAGAGCCGGGCCACAAGTGGGTCATCCATGAGCGCGTCAAGGAAGTCGCCTCGTTTTTTGGGGTCAATCGCGATCCAGTCGCTTTGCTTGAGAAGAATCGGAACCTTAGTACTGCCGAATGCATATTCGAACGGATCGCCTCCGCGCAGGCTTTGCTCTAGCGCTGTAAGGGGAAACCCCGAATCGTCGGTGAGGAAGGCTCTCTTGGGATCGGCGGTCTCGAGAAAGGTATGAGGCCCACAAGGTTGCCCGAGCTCGTAGCCAAGGGCCATCAGCAACGGGCCGGCCTGCTCGCAACTGGAGATTCGGATGATATGTCGCGGGCCGGCCAGCGTCACCAGTTCCCTCGCCTCCTTCACGTAGTCTCTCAAGAGAACCAGAAATTCGGTGGGCTGGGGGTTCCTGCCTTTCCGATCATACGTGTAACCTTCGACTGCTGCGTTGTGCGCGAGAAGCGGAAGCACCTCTTCCGGTGAGACTTGCTGGCTGATCGCGGCCATGCGCAGGAAAGAGTGTAGCGGGCCTGGAATCGAGACGTGGACTGGCGGCTGCGCCGTGGCCGAACTGTCCTGGGGTGAACGCGATCCCGGCTTTTGGGCTTGGCCGCTTATTCCCCAAGCGGGAAACAAGAACAGGATAGCTAAGGATGCCGAACGGAGGAACGAAGCTTTCATAACCGAGCTCCTTCCGAGCCTTACCGACGTTACGGCTTCAAAAGACTGCCCCTGAAGAGAAATGAGGATAGGTGCTCGGATGAACTGCCCCACAGCCGGATCGAACTCCGCGTCGAGGATCGCCTATCAACTCTGATGTTCACAGGAAACCACATTTCTCCCAGGTCAGGGGTGCTGCCTGCAATTCCGAATATGAGCTCCCTGGATGGGAATCAGTATAAGCCTATAGTCCGGTCGATTCAATATCAAACCGTGGCCTTTCCGGCTTGTGGTAAGGTCCGTATTTTCGGTAATCCCACGGAGGAGATTGGCCGGCCAGAAACCGGCGACCTGAGGTGCAAGCTCCCACGCCCGAAAAGAGCTCTTTCTCTGGCGCGGCTTCGATTGCACCGTTGACTGATGCCCAGGCCGCCTTTCGGCTGAGTCAGAACATGTTATAAGGATGTTGCGTACCCGCCAGACCCCGACCAGGTGGATTGAAACTATGAGCAGTGGACGGAGCTTCGGGATCCGAGCATGAAGGAAGTAGCGGATTATTATGCACGGCTGGTGAGCTGGTACACGCAAGGCGGTTTCACGGGACGACAAAATTCCCTTCCCAACCCAAGCTCGTCGCGCTCATATTCAAACCCAAACCGTCCGACCCGCGAGGGTGTTATTCACCTGTATTTATGCCCTCTTGAAGCGATTTACACCTGGCCGCCGACGGAGAAGCAATCGGTGGACGGCAAGCCGTTTGTTATCGACATTAGAAAATTAATTTATCCAAAACTTTTTTATCACTCCCAATATAACTATTGATTGGACACAAAATACCATCTCTCTTAATGTGAACACGCTGGTTGGGGCAGAACTCCAAATTACATGAAAGGGAAGTGAATGGAACTCTCGCGGAATACTGTTGGGCTTGTGACTGTCTTCTTGCTGGTTGGCGTCGGCGGTCCCCAGCTTAGAGCCCAAGGGCGAACTGGAGACTCCGGCTCGGCAACAAGCGCGAATGCTTCCTCGAAGATCGAGGAACTCCAGAAGGAACTGGATTCGCTCAAGGCTCAGATCGACAAACTGAAGAAGGCGCAAGAGCAGAAAAAGGCGGCGCCGGCTGCCGTGGTAACTGAAGCACCCGCGCCGCCAGCCAAAAAGCCAAGTTTGGCGCAGACCCTTTTTGACTCCACAACCATCAGCGGCTCCGTGGATGGATACTACGGGTACGATTTTAACCACCCCACAGACCGCCAAGCTGGCCTGAGGGTTTTTGACAATTACACCAACCAGTTCTCATTGAATCTTGCTGAGATTGTTATCAAAAGGGCCCCGGACCCGAGCACCAGTCGGCTGGGTTACAACCTGACCTTCGGGTACGGCAATGCCATCAACGTTGTCAACGCGTCGGAACCGGTGGTGGGGGTGTCGTTCGATCGCAACGTGGAGCAGGCTTATCTTTCCTATCTCGCACCGGTTGGCAAAGGTCTTGAGATCGACTTCGGAAAATTCGTAACCCCGGCGGGCGCCGAGGTTATCGAATCCGCCTCCGACTGGAACTACAGCCGTGGTCTCCTGTTCGGCTATGCCATTCCCTTTTATCACTTCGGCTTGCGAGCTGCGTATACCTTTAACCCCAAGGTCACCCTGACCGGCTATCTTGTTAACGGTTGGAACGACATCGTTGCACCCAACACGGGGAAAACATACGGATTCAGCCTGGCCTGGACGCCCAACTCGAAGGTGAGCCTGACACAGAACTATTTGGGCGGACCGCAGATGTTGAACACCAATAAGCACTGGCGCAACCTGTCGGACACGGTGGTCCAGTTCAACGTGACCAAGAAACTGGCCCTGCTGGAGAACTTCGATTATGGAGGCGGCGACATGATTCCGGGTGTGGTGAACTCGGTGTTCTGGACAGGAGTCGCAACCTACGCTCGCTACGCGTTCAATGACAAGTATGCATTCACCGTTCGCTACGAATACTACGACGATCACGACGGTTTCACAACTGGAACCCGGCAGCACATCAACGAATACACGGCGACTCTGGAGCGAATCTTCGCCCATCACTTGATCACTCGCCTGGAGTTCCGGCGTGACATGTCCAGCGCCCCGGTCTTTCCGCGCGGGACGATATTTGCGAAGAACCAGAACACGCTTGAGTTGGGGATGATGTACGTCTTTGACATCCATGGCGCGCAGTGAGCAATCAGCCTTGGACTGAATCGCAAGTTT
>JAKASH010000338.1 GCA_021828225.1 Acidobacteriota bacterium
TTCAGACCTGTATGGCTCCGAGGCTATGGGAGGTGTCATCAATATTATCACGCGCAAACCGACCCGTTCGGAGTTTTCGCTCGATACGTCGTATGGAAATGAGAACACGCCTGACGCATCGTTCTGGTCGAGCCTTCAGCATGGGCCCTGGCGAATGGCTTTCGATGGGGAAGCGTTTAATACCGATGGCTACATCCTGGTCGCCCGACAGGACCGGGGGAAAGTCGATACCCGGGCCGGGTCCGAGCATGAAGTGGGTGACGCCACTCTCGAACGAACACTCACCGCTCACGGCAGAGCGTTTGTTGAGGCCTCGTACTTCCGCGAAGCCCGCGCCAACGGAACGCCGCTCACGTACAATCGCACTCATATCCGCCAACTGGCTCTCGGCACAGATTGGGTATCGGCGCGCGCTGGGTCATTCTCCTTCAGAGGTTATGGCGGCCCTCAGGTTTTTGACCAGACCTTCTCGGCCGTCGCTCCGGACCGGAACAGCGAATCGCTGGTTCGATCGCAGCGCGTGCCGGCGCAGCAGATGGGTGTTGAGTTCCAGTGGACCCGGCCCGTCGGCATGAAACAAACCCTTGTGGCCGGCTTCGACGGGCAGGAAGTTCGAGGCTCAAGCAACGAACTAGGATTCTTCAACGGGCGCATGACATCAGCGCTCGGCGCAGGTGGACGCCAGCGTACCATAGGTGTTTTCGG
The DNA here is from genome assembly GCA_021828225.1 of Acidobacteriota bacterium. Next base: position 706 of record JAKASH010000338.1, read on the forward strand.
AGAAGACCTCATCCGCCTGACGCCCCGCTGGCAGTTTACGGCCGCTGTTCGCTTCGACCACTGGCGGAATTATGATGCGCTCTCCACCAGCAAGCCGCTCTCATCTCCCGGCCCGACAACGGTCATCAATTTTCCGGAACGCACCCAGTCCGCATTCAGCCCGCGCCTGGGTATCCTCTACCGGGTAACGAGCAACGTCTCGCTCGTTGCTTCCGCCTACCGCGCCTTTCGGGCTCCCACCCTGAACGAACTTTATCGGGGCTTTCGCGTGGGCGATGTTGTGACTCAGGCAAATTCGGAACTGCGTGCCGAGCACCTGACCGGCGCCGAAGCCGGGGCGCAGTTTTCGGCCTTCCACCGGAAACTGAGCGGCCGGGGCACCTTTTTCTGGAGCGACGTAACCGACCCGATTGCCAACGTCACCTTGAGCGTCGAACCGAATCTGATCACCCGCCAGCGGCAGAATCTTGGCCGAACACGCTCGCGCGGAGTCGATCTGGACACGACCTTGCATCTCACCCGCACTTTCGAACTCACCAGCGGGTACGAGTTTGTGGCCGCCACCGTGCTGAGCTTCCCGGCTAATCCCGTTCTGGTGGGTCTCGAAATTCCGCAGGTCCCGCGCAACACGTTCACCTTTCAGGCCCTCTATTCCGACCCTTCGGCAGCAAGCCGATGGCGGCGCCTGACGCTCGGGCTGCAGGGACGATTCGTGGGGAACCAGTTCGACGACGACCTGAACCAGCTTCCCCTCGGTAAGTTCTTCACTCTGGACGCATTCCTGTCACGCCGCGTCTGGCATGACACAGAAGCCTACGTGGCCGTTGAAAACATCTTCGATGAACGCTACACGGTGGAGCGCACCCCGGTTCCTGAACTTGGCCCTCCGATACTCTTCCGCGTAGGCTTCCGAGTGAACATTGGCAACCGGTAGCTCAAAAGGCCTGCTGGTCTCCATCCCCCCCAAAAAAAAGGTGCTTTCCGTCACTCGAAGGCCTGCCTCTATCCCTTCAAACATATAGACTTACGGGAAGCAATGGGAACAGGCAACCTGCTGACACAGCGTCAAAACGAATCTTGACAAAATTGTATCGGAATAATCTTGACTGGCGGGTATAGATTGAGTAGCATTGAATAGCAGTGGGGCGCGCGGTAGGTTCGGATTTGGGCCGAACCGATCAGCGTTTTGGAAATTTTGGCTTAGGGAGTGAATCTTATGGCCACGCCAGTGAACAATGTTGAAGAGCTAGCCACACAAGAGTACAAGTACGGCTTTGTGACGGACATCGAGCAGGAGACTGTCCCTCGCGGATTAAACGAGGAGGTGATCCGCATGATTTCCGCCAAGAAGAATGAACCGGAATGGCTGCTCGAGTGGCGGCTGAAAGCCTATCGACACTGGCTGACGATGAAGGAGCCGACGTGGGCCAACATCAAGTATGACCCCATCGACTACCAATCGGCGTATTACTATGCAGCGCCGAAGGCTACGTCCAAGCCCAAGAGCCTGGCCGAAGTCGATCCTGAGTTGATCAAGACCTATGAAAAGCTGGGCATCCCGCTAAGGGAGCAGGAACTGCTGTCCGGCGTGGCCGTGGACGCGGTTTTTGACAGTGTTTCGGTGGCTACAACCTTTAAGGAGAAGCTGGCGAAGCTGGGTATTATTTTTTGTTCATTCTCGGAAGCCGTCCAGGAGCACCCCGAACTGGTCCGGAAGTGGCTGGGGTCCGTGGTTCCTTACACCGACAACTTCTTTGCCACGCTGAACTCCGCGGTGTTCAGTGACGGATCATTCGCATACATCCCGAAAGGCGTGCGATGTCCGATGGAGCTTTCTACCTACTTCCGCATCAACGCCAAAGAGACCGGCCAGTTCGAGCGAACGCTGATTGTGGCCGACGAAGGCGCCTATGTGAGCTACCTCGAAGGCTGTACGGCGCCGATGCGCGACAAGAACCAGCTGCACGCCGCCGTGGTGGAACTGGTAGCACTCGACAACGCCACGGTCAAGTATTCGACCGTGCAGAACTGGTATCCGGGCGACAAGGAAGGCAAGGGCGGAATCTATAACTTTGTCACCAAGCGCGGCAAGTGCCTGGGCGTGAACTCCAAGATTTCCTGGACGCAGGTTGAGACGGGCTCCGCTATCACCTGGAAGTACCCCGGCTGCATCCTGCAGGGCGACAACTCCGTGGGCGAGTTCTATTCCGTAGCCGTCACCAACAACTACCAGCAGGCCGATACCGGCACCAAGATGATCCACCTGGGCAAGAACACCCGCAGCACCATCGTTTCTAAAGGCATCTCCGCCGGGCACGGCCAGAACAGTTATCGGGGCATGGTCAAGATTCTGAAGAATGCAACGGGAGCGCGCAACTATTCACAGTGCGACTCGTTGCTGATGGGGGACAAATGCGGGGCGCACACGTTCCCCTACCTTGAGGTGAAGAACCCAACGGCGCAGGTCGAACACGAAGCTTCGACCTCGAAGATCGGTGAAGATCAGATCTTTTACTGCCGCCAGCGGGGGCTCTCGACGGAAGATGCCATCGGCATGATCGTCAACGGCTTCTGCAAGGAAGTCTTTCGCGAGCTGCCCATGGAGTTCGCCGTCGAGGCGCAGAAGTTGCTTGGCATCAGCCTCGAAGGCAGTGTCGGGTAATTTCTGAATCCTGCCAGGAATTTTTGAACGCGGCAGTGCTGTAGCGGTGAGCAAAATGCTCACCGCGGGTTCTTCGCTTCGAGTGGCGTCAAGAACGTTCCTTGTAGGGCATGCACTTCACCGTTGAGACGCAGAAACCGTTGATGGTGAGTTTGGAATGAAGGGCCAGATAGTTTCTGATGGTGAATGAAGAATCAAATACGCATGCCGACGGTGTAGCGCAGGTGCGGGTCAGTTTGCCATCGAAGACCGAGTCAGAGAGCGCATTCGAGCAATATCTAAGTGGTCTGAGTGTTAAATGGATGCGAATTTCGGAAACAGACCGTCCGCGACCAGATTATGAGGTCCAACGCGGAGGAGAGACCTGCATATTCGAGGTTAAGGAGTTCAATGATCCTGGGAAAGAGCGACTCCGCGAAATAGAGCGAGACGGCGGATTCGATCCGTGCCCGCCGGTACGGGACAAAATCCATCTGGCGAGAAGAAAGTTCGGAGAGTACAGGGATCGACCATGTGCGGTTGTACTCTGGAACAGCAAGAGCATTTTGCGAGACATTCACCCGGGGGTCGTCATGGCCTCGGCCTTCGGACAACATGTTCATATAGAGCCAGGCATGTCCTGGGACTCGGGCCCCAGTGGGCCGAGCTGCATGTTCAGCGGCCCCGCCGAGTTGAGGCCGGATGCCAACGCCACGATCAGCGCCATCGTGATCCTGACCAAGTACCAGTTGAACCACCTATGGGTCGAAGCTGACAGGCAGCTTGACGCAAGGAAGCAACAGGGCGAGAAGATCTCGTGCGTCGATTGGTTTGCCCTTCTTCAGCAACTTTCGAGGGAGCGCCCCGTGATGTATTCATACGAGGGTACGATCCGGACAATAACCATAGAAAATCCGTATGCTCGGATACCCTTCCCGCCTGACGTATTTAACGGGCCATTTGACCAGCGGTGGCGTGGGGACTCGGGGCGTTTTGCGCTTGCCTTCATGGGGTCGGAACTTGAGCGGCTCAGGAAAGACGGCGTGTCGGTCAATTTTCTATAAGCTGGTAGGGCAGACTTGCTCTTTAAGTCTGTGGCTTTTGTATGATGGCTCAAACCCGCAGAGTTTTTCAAAAGCGAAAGTCTGCGCTACAGATTCAGTCAGACGACGGACCAGGACATCTGATAAAGGACTAAAAACGAATGCTTCTTGACATAAAGAATCTACATGCCAATGTTGGCGATACTGAAATCCTGAAAGGGATTGATTTGGAAATTGGCCTGGGCGAAGTACATGCCATCATGGGGCCGAACGGGTCAGGGAAATCGACGCTGGCGCAGGTGCTGGCGGGCCGCGACGTTTATACCGTTACTGAGGGCGAAGTGCTCTACGAGGGTAAGAACCTCATCGAAATGGCTC
>JAKASH010000339.1 GCA_021828225.1 Acidobacteriota bacterium
GCCGCAGTGCGTCGTAAGGTAATGGTTTCTGTCATATGGTAGGCCCCCCTATCGCCGCCGGGACGCATTCTTTGAAACACATTTTCCAACTTTCCGTACTTGGGACTTCGCGCTGGCGACACGCCCGGCTATGCGTTCTCAAAGCCAGGGAACCTTCGCGCATACCAGCGGCTGCGAATCCTACGGTACGTGATCGCCATCGGCGCTGGAACCCAGTCGAGAAGGCTGCGGTGCAGCCCCAATCGCAGGGCCACTTGTCCCGCCGCGGTTAGCGGAACGTAGTACCGGGGGACTTCAACTTTCTCGAATCCGTTGCGCTCCTTGAAGTCAGACAGGCTGTCGCGCTCGCGCCTTCCGTATGAGAAATTGGCGTACCAGATGTACCGGATTCCCCGCTCGGCGCAAGATCGAACAGCCTGGGCGATCAGCGCATTGGTCGGAGCCTTGTCGCGGTGCCGCATCAGGGAAAGGATATGCATCAGGCCCGCCTGCGTCCGGTCCTCGTCGGTCACGAGCTTGATGAAACCAATCAGTTCTCCCTCAAAAAAGGCGCCGATAAAGATGCTCCAGTCCGGAAACGTGGCGCTGATTCTGCGGACCGTCTCGATGTCCTCTCCATAGTGGCCAAACCGCCTGTTCTGCCGGATCGGAGACTCGTTGTAGATGGCGTGAATCCCGCGGACAAGCGCATTGTCAAAGGGGACCTCCCGGATCACGACTCCTCTCTTCTCGGCCTGCTTGGCTTTGTTCCGCGCCTTGAATCGAATCTGTTCCTTCCACCAGTGATCGAAGGTCGATATCGGCAATACCGCCATGTTGTCCCATTCCATCGGGTAGTTATAGCGGGGCGTGGTGTCAGAGAGTCTTTGAATAAACGTCAAGAGATCAGCCCGGATTCCGGATTTTCGCAAGGCGTTCAGCCCGGCTTCCGGGTCGTCCAGAAACTGGTAGCCCTCTCCATCAAGGTGAGCGATTCGAATCAGCCTTCCGTAGAACCGGATCTCTTTGCCGCAAATTTCCATGAGTTTTGTGCCTTTCGTGGCTACCCGCGCTGCCGAAACGCCCCCCCGAGCTACTGCCGGACTGCGGCCTGCGTGAGGAATTGTGGGACGATGGTAGGCCCCATCACCAGGCTACCGTCTTCGGTTACCCCGCCCCGATGGAACGGATGGGATTTTTGAGAGAGAATTTCTGTGAAAATGCAACATGCTGATAACGCTGTACTTATAAATGCTTTCCGCCCCTGGCCTGAAGCACGAAATCAAAAATTGTTTCCTTTTCGACCACCGGGCAGAAATTACATCCGCAACTTCTCCCCAGTATCGTCACCTGCGCTAGCCGGCCATTCCGTAGGGGGACCTCGTCACCCCTTTTGCTCCGCCCATGTCGAACGCCGAGGCCGTCACCACCCGAGCCTTGACCCGCGCTGGAATGACCAAAGCTCCCATCAGGAGCATGTCCCACAGCAAGCCACCGGTGAAGGCAGCCTCGGTCACGTTGTAGAAGACCAGGACGGTCCATGCACCGAGGGCTAGCAAGCCAAGAGCGTGATCTGATTCAAGCCTCTTGCAGGTGTTCCGGTAGCTGGCGACCAGGAAAGCGCAGAGGAGGAGCAACCCGATAAGACCCAGTTCGAGGTAGACCCCCAGATAGCCGTCATGCGCCTCATTGATGTGCACCCCAACGATCTGCCACACGTAATGCAGCCGTGGACCAAGCCAGAAGGCTTGATAGCCGGTGCCCAGAAGCGGATTCGTATGCATGCCGAGGAGTGTTTTCCAGATCAAGGTTCGGTCCGTGAAGTTGGCTTTGCGGCCGACCAGATGATTCAGGTCTCCGGTCATACCGAGGCCCAGGGTCAGAACCAGATACGTAATGAAGCCGGCCGGCACCATTACCATGGGAAGCCAGGGATGGCGCTTGCCCATTTTACTGTGAGCCACCGCAATCACAAGACAGCCAAGCGCCAGGCACGTGCTCGAGGTCGCACTGTGGGCGAGACGCAGCAGGTAGAGCGTCATGGCCAAGAGGGCCGCATTTACAAGAAGGATCCGCCGGGTGCGCCGGTCCTTGCGCTCAGACCATCGGGTGATCGTATCCCAAAAGAAGAAGAGCCCGCTCACCAGGCACATGCCACCCAGCATGTTCTTGCTCTGTGCAGCTCCTGTGTACATGGCGCCCCCGCCCCATTGGGTATATAGACGGCCGAGGTGCGGGAAGTACTTGATCAGCAGAATAGACAACGGAACCAGCAGATAAGATACCCGACGCAGAACAGTGCGCACAGCCTCCAGCGGACGAGGATCAGACAGAATGACGAGAATCACTATGTAATCACCAAGATCCCGCGTCCATCGTCTGAAAGTTACGTATGGGAAGCCGGACCACAGTACGCTCAACAAGGCGAAGGTAATAAACGCCACCAGGGCAAAATTGTCGGCAACGAAATCCCCCCACCTGAATTGCCTCGACACAAGAACGCCGATGGCCACCAGAATCATACCGGACCAGATCGTGCGGTCCAGCGGGTTTCCCTGCAAGTACGCCTGGGACTGGCTCAGTCCTTGGATGCCAAGCCATTGGGATGGCAGACGCGATGCGACGATAAACAACCAGATCACCGGCACCCACAGGAAAACCGAGGTCTTCGGATCCCTCGCGGGGTCAAAAATCAATAATGCCAACAGCAAGACGAGCCAGATAAGAAGCGCTAACGTAGGAGGCATGGCGTCAATCTATTTGGAGTCGAGTTGTTCCGCAGGGCCGACAGGTGGGTTTTAGTCCAGCCTCCGCCGCTTTAGTTGTGTCTTGCAAAATCGCTTTCCATTTCTCGCGTCAGGTTCACTTAGCTGGGCAAGCCCCGTGAAACGCTCGCGGCAGTGGCCCATTGCCACACACCAGAGACTCGAAAGCCTGATGAGCTGCGGACGAATGGCGCGCGGCAGCTCGTTGGGAAGGGCTCTTGAGAATTCACTACGGCAGTTGCAGAAATCGCGGGGTCAAATCCTCGGTGCATGATCACCGATAATCGTTGAGTGGCACCATTAATTCAGTGCTCCCATGGGCATTTCCTGAGTTCGAAGCCACTGCTCAAAGAGGGCCAGGCTGAATAGGATTTTGTGATTGTCTTCCTGGGCCGCGGTGTGCTGATCGTAGAGTTTCCGTACTGCAGGTGCTTTGAGATACTTATAGATTGCCGCGCTCGGGTCGAGAAACGTTTCAGAAATCTGGCTGCCCACTGCGCTACGGAACCAATCGTCCACCACGTTGGATGCGAACCCCCGTTTAGGGCGCTCTAAAATGGGTTTGGGGAGAAAAGTCTTGCACACTTGCCGGTGCAGCCATTTCCGCGTACCATTTCTCACCTTGAAACTCGCTGGCAATCTCTCAACGTACTCGACAATTTCTTTGTCGAGAAAAGGAACGCGAAGCTCGAGGCTGTGCGCCATCGACAATTTGTCAGCATACATGAGCAGTTCATCTGGAAGCGTGGATCGCACCTCGAGAAACTGCAGCCCACCCAGTTCATCTGTGGTTTCCATGAGATCCGTGAGGTCAGACCAACAATCAAAAATCGTGTCGCCGGGCGCAGGGCCGAGCAGGCCGTCTTGGAACAACTCATCTACCTGATCTCCAGGGAGAAGCGACAAGACGTGCTGATACCGACGCATGCGATCCGGAATCGCGAGTGACTGAGTTCCCCGCTTCAAGGTCTCATTTCTTGGAAGCGCCTCGACCGCCGAGGAAATTGAGCTCCGCATCCAAAGCGGTAGTCGCGCCCACAGGGCCCCGTAACGGACACCGAGGTGACGCCGGTAGCCGCCGAACAGTTCGTCAGGACCCTGTCCTACTAAAGCCACTTTGACGTCCTGGCGGGCTCGTGCGCAAACGAAGTACATAGGAACCACCGAGGAGGCTGCGATCGGCTCCTCGAGAGAAGCAACAATCTTAGGGAGCGCGTCCTCGAAGATCGCTCTTGTAATCTTGACGCTTGTGTGCTTTGAAGCCAGGACGCGCGCGGTTTCCGCCGCATCCACTAATTCGTCATCAGCAAATGCTGTACCATATCCCACAGTATAGGTCGGCCAAGCACTGCCATTAACATTCATTAGAGCCAGCAGCAGTCCAGAGTCTAATCCGCCGCTCAAGAGCAAGCCGACGGGCACGTCACTGACGAGTTGGCGTTTCACAGCCTGTTTGTAAAGCGACAACAACTCCTCCTGAGCTTCCGCGGGCGACCTTGTCCGCCCGAAGGGGACTGGCCTGAACTTGTACCACCTACTCAACTGATATGATCCGTTCTGCACTGTCAGTTTGGTTCCTGGGGCCAGCTTGCGTACCCCCTTAAGAATAGTGTAAGGCGAGGGAGTATAGCGATAGCGCAGAAAAAGGTTCAAGGATAAGGGATCGATGTCAGCCCCGTCGGGCATCGTTGTAAGTAACGGGCGCATCTCCGAGCCAAAGAACAAACGATTCCCTTCAATTCGGTAGTACACCAACTTGATCCCAAAGGGATCACGAGCAATAATAAGCCGCTTCTGTTTCGTATCCCAAATGGCCAGGCCGAACATGCCATTCAGGTAATTGAGCACCTCATCGCCCCATTGCTTGTACCCGAGGACAATGACTTCCGTATCACAATTCGTGCGGAAAACGTGGCCGAAGCCTTCCAGTTCACGCTTGAGTTCACGGAAGTTATAAATCTCACCGTTGAAAACCACCCAGACTGTCTCCTCTGGGTCCGACATGGGCTGGTGT
>JAKASH010000340.1 GCA_021828225.1 Acidobacteriota bacterium
GCCGATCACCCGGTTCTTCGAGAAGCCGCTCACCCTCAACGCGGTTTGCGCCATGGCATCCAGCGGATTGGTGATGATGATCAGGATTGCTTCCGGCGAAACTTTTGCCACTTTCTCAATCGTGCCTTTGACCACATCGTAATTGGCCTTCAGCAGATCGTCGCGGCTCATGCCGGGCTTGCGCGGAAATCCTGCCGTCATCACCACCACGTCGGAATTCGCCGTATCCGCGTAATCGTTGGTGCCCTTGACACGAACGTCGTAGCCCTCAATCGGTCCCGCTTCCAGCAGATCCAGAGCCTTCCCCTGCGGTATTCCTTCCAGAATGTCGATCAACACCACGTCGCCAAGCTGCTTGTCCGCCAGGCGATGAGCCACGGTCGCGCCAACATTGCCCGCGCCCACTACAGTCACTTTTTTGCGCATTCTCTTCCTCCTTCGACGATTTCGAATGTCTGCGTGTTGGTAGCCACAGTCAGCGGCCTTCCTGACGGTGGGTCCTTCAATTGAAATAAAGCCCACGGCCAGCAAATGCGCTGATCGTGGCTACCAAAGGGCTAAATAGCGCCAGCCTTCACTTCGGCCATATTCTCGATGATGGCGTCGGCGAACGCAGCGGTTCCAAGTTTCGTTATCCCGGAGATGCCTTCCATCTTCATCAGACGCTCCAGATCATAAGTCACCCGGTGCTGCGCGATGGTGGCGGCAAGCGACCGTTCGATCATCTCGCCGGCTTCCGGCCATCCCATAAATTCAAACATCAGAACCGCAGAGCGGATCAGCGCGGCCGGATTGATTACGTCCTTGTCGGCGTATTTCGGAGCGGTGCCGTGCGTCGCCTCGAAAACTCCGTAGCCGTCGCCGATGTTGGCGCCCGGCGCCAGGCCCAGCCCTCCGATCTGCGCCGCGCAGGCGTCCGACAGATAGTCGCCGTTCAGGTTGGGCGTGCAAAGCACCTGGTATTCGTCCGCGCGGGTCAAAATCTGCTGGAAGATGGAATCGGCGATGCGGTCATTCACCAGAACCATCTGCTTCCACTTGCCCTTGCCATGCGTCGAGTAGATCGCATCCAGGCAACCCTTCACCTCCTGGCAGATCTGCTCCTTGAAGGCGTCGGACGCCATTTCAAGCCCAGGCTCAACCATCGCGGCGTTCGCTTCAATCGTGAGATTGGGATCGTGATCCTTGTTGCCGATAATCCAGCTTTCGCGTTCCGTGACGATCTTGTCGCGGAATTCCTTCCGCGCCAGTTGATAGCCCCAGTCGCGGAAGGCGCCCTCGGTGAACTTCATGATGTTGCCCTTGTGCACCAGCGTCACGCGGTTGAGTCCGTGATCCAGCGCGTACTGGATGCCCCGCCGGACCAGTCGCTGGGTTCCCAGAATGGAGATGGGCTTGATGCCGATGCCGGAATCCGCACGGACCTGCTTGTTGATTTTCTCTTCGCGAAGCAGCGCGTTGACAAATTCGATGGCGCGCCGGGCTTGGTCGGTGCCTTCCCGCCATTCGATGCCGGCGTAGACGTCCTCCGTGTTTTCGCGGAAGATGATGACGTTCATTCGGGTGGGATACCGCACCGGTGAGGGCACGCCGGGAATGTACTTGACCGGACGCCAGCAGGCGTAAAGGTTCAACAACTGCCGCAGCGCAACGTTCAGGCTGCGGATGCCGCCGCCCACCGGAGTGGTCAGCGGGCCCTTGATGGCCACATGGAACTCCGTGATGGCATCAAGCGTTCCCTGGGGCAGCCACTCGCCAAATTGCCGGAAGGCTTTTTCGCCCGCAAAAACTTCATACCAGGCAATCCGGCGTTTGCCACCAAAACTCTTTTCCACCGCTGCATCGCACACTCGTGCGGTGGCCTTCCAGATGTCGCGGCCAGTTCCGTCGCCTTCAATGTAAGGGATAACCGGATTGTCAGGAACAACCAGCTTGCCGCCGGTAAAACTGATCGCGTTTCCGTTCTCGGGAACGGGGATTCCATTATACGATTTCATACCTGAAAAATCCTCTCGGTTAGGTTTTTGTAAACTTGAAACGTACTCCAAGCGTAGCAAAATGATGAACTGACCGCCTGGCGCGGTCACTCTTGCAGAGAAGTACAACTTATAGTGGCACGGCCGACTGTAGCGCCGGTGTCCCCACCGGCGCTTTTCGGCGCTGAGGACAGCGCCGCTACAAAAATGGCGTCACTATAACTTGCTATCCTCCTCAGCTCAAGATTCGCCGCGAACTGCGGGCGGAATCACCTGAACTCGGAGCGTATCGATCTTGGTCAGGCTTCCCGCAGAAAATTCCGAAGAACGGCAGGAAGGATGCCACCATTGCGGTAGTAGGTGACTTCAACCTCGGAATCCAGACGGACGGTCGCCTTGAAACTCTTCCGCTTGCCGTCAGAACCGACTGCGGTGACATTGATCTCAGAGCGCGGCTGAATGTGGTCGCCAAGCCCGGTAATGTCAAACACCTCGTCGCCCGTCAAGCCAAGCGAGGCCACGCTCTGGCCCGGCTGGAATTGCAGGGGCAGCACACCCATACCCACAAGATTGCCACGGTGGATGCGCTCATAGCTTTCCGCCAAGACCGCCTTCACACCCAGTAGCAGCGTCCCCTTGGCCGCCCAATCCCGCGACGAGCCAGAACCATATTCTTTGCCGGCAAGCACCACCAGCGGGATATCTTCCTCTTTGTACCGGGTGGCGGCGTCGAAAATCGACATCTGCTCGCGCTCCGGGAAATGAACGGTGTAGCCGCCTTCCTTGCCGGGGACAAGCTGGTTCCTCAGCCGGATGTTGGCGAACGTTCCCCGCACCATCACGCGATCGTTACCGCGCCGCGAGCCGAAAGAGTTGAAGTCCTTCTTGGTGAGCCCATGTGCAATCAGGTAGCGGCCGGCCGGGCCGTCTTCGGGAATGTCGCCGGCGGGCGAGATGTGGTCCGTGGTAATCGAATCGCCCAGCAGCGCCAGCACGCGCGCTCCGCGGATGTCCGTGACGGGCGGAGTCTCCACCGTCAGGTCCGTAAAAAACGGAGGCTCCTGAATGTAGGTTGATTCTTCCCGCCAGGGATAAAGCGCTCCGCCGGCCACCGGAATGGCGTTCCAGGTGGGATTGCCGTCCCAGACGTTCCCGTAAACCTCGCGGAACATTTCCGGCCGGATCGCCTTGCTCATGGCATCAACAATTTCTTCGCGCGTGGGCCAGATTTCCCGCAGATAGACCGGCTTGCCCGCGCGGTCCTTGCCGAGAGGGTCATTCGGAAGATCGATGTCCACCGTCCCCGCCAGCGCATACGCCACCACCAGCGGCGGAGAAGCCAGGTAGTTGGCGCGAACCTGCGGATGGACGCGGCCTTCAAAGTTTCGATTGCCGGAGAGCACCGCGGCCGCAACTAGGTCGTTCTCGCTGACGGCCTTGGACACTTCCGGTGGCAGCGGCCCGCTGTTGCCGATGCACGTGGTACAGCCGTAGCCAACCAGGCCGAAGTGAATCTGGTCAAGATAATCCAGCAGCCCCGCCGCTTTCAGGTACCCCGTCACCACCTTCGATCCGGGCGCCAGGCTGGTTTTCACATAAGGCGGAACGCTCAGTCCGCGTTCAATCGCTTTTTTGGCCAGCAGTCCGGCGGCAAGCATCACCGAAGGATTCGAGGTGTTGGTGCAGGACGTAATCGCCGCAATCACCACCGCGCCGTGGCCGATCCTGGCGCTGGTCCCGTCAAAGCTCACCGTCGCGCTGCGATCAACCTCGCTGGGCGCGAGGCCGAGGCCGCGCTCCTTGGTCGGCGCCGTCAGCGCCTTGCGAAACGCGGTCTTCATGTTGGAAAGCGCAATGCGGTCCTGGGGACGCTTGGGCCCGGCAAGGCTGGGCTCAACCGTTTCAAGTTCCAGCTCCATGGTGTCGCTGTATTCGGGATCAATCGTGTCCGCGTTGCGGAAGATTCCCTGCTCCTTCGCGTAACGCTCCACGAGATCGACTTCCTCGTCCGTTCGCCCGGTCTGGCGCAAGTAGCGCAGCGTTTCCGCATCCACGGGGAAGAATCCCATCGTCGCGCCATATTCGGGAGACATGTTGCCGATCGTAGCACGGTCAGGAAGAGCCATTTGCGCGAGGCCATCGCCGAAGAACTCGACGAATTTGTCCACCACGCCCTTGGCCCGCAGCATCTGGGTCACGGTGAGAACCAGGTCGGTAGCCGTCACGCCTTCGCGCAGCCGGCCCTTCAGCTTGAAGCCAATCACCTGCGGAGTGAGGAAGTAATAAGGCTGGCCAAGCATGGCGGCCTCGGCCTCGATTCCGCCCACGCCCCAGCCCAGCACGCCCAGGCCGTTGATCATGGTGGTGTGCGAGTCGGTTCCCACCAGCGTGTCAGGATAAAGGAACGTTTCCCCGCCCTGCTTGCTCGCCAGGACAACTTTGGCCAGATACTCCAGGTTCACCTGGTGCACAATCCCCGTGGCCGGAGGAACCACGCGGAAGTTCGCAAAAGCCTGCTGGCCCCATCGCAGAAACTCGTAGCGCTCGCGGTTGCGCTCGAATTCGATCTCGGCGTTGCGCTGAAGAGCCGTCGGAATGCCAAAGACATCCACCTGCACCGAATGGTCGATCACCAGGTCGACCGGCACCAGCGGGTTGATTTTGGAAGGATCGCCGCCCAGCCGCTCCATCGCCGAGCGCAAAGCCGCCAGGTCCACCACCGCAGGAACTCCCGTAAAATCCTGCAGGATGACCCGAGCCGGCTTGAAGGGCACCTCGTGC
>JAKASH010000341.1 GCA_021828225.1 Acidobacteriota bacterium
GGGGCTTACTTCTAAAGCGGAACAGGAATTGACTCAGGCGGTGTTGCTGCTTCCCGGAAACAGTGAAGCGCACCAGGCGCTCGGAGAAGTGTACGAAAAAGAAGGCAAACATACTCTTGCCGCGACGGAGTTGGAGACCTCGCTGAAGGAAAAGAACTCCTTCCAGGCGCATCTGTGGCTGGCGCGGGCGTATGTCTCTCTCGATCATTTGCAGCCGGCGTTGCAGCAGGCCCAGGCGGCTCTCCAGCTTGATCCCGCCAACGCTGAGGCCAAGCAACTGGTGAGCCAGATTCAGACTCAACTTTCTGCGCACAGAGACAAACCTTGAGAGCAAAGTTCTGCAAGCGCGGTCTCGGGCTGGCAATCTTATTATCAGGATTTCTTGTTTCTTTTCCCCTGCACTCCGCCACCTCGACTCCCGTGGTAGTCCAGATCAAGCTGGATGGCGTTGTCCAGGCCGTCAGCGCGGACTACGTTGTTCGCGGAATCGAGTTTGCCAACCGGACGAATGCCAATGCGATTCTCCTGGAATTGAGCACTCCGGGCGGTCTTGGAGACTCGATGCGCGACATCATCCGCGCCATTATGAGTTCGCGCGTGCCGGTCATTACTTACGTTTATCCCAGCGGGAGCCGGGCCGCTTCGGCAGGATTTTTCATCCTGCTGTCCGGCGATCTCGCGGTGATGGCTCCGGGGACCAACACAGGTGCGGCACATCCGGTGACGATCGGGATGATGCACGTCGGGAAGACCGAGGAAACCAAGATCCTGAACGATGCCGCGGCCTTTATGCGTACGATTGCCGATACGCGAGGACGGAACGCCAAGGTGGCCCAGGAGGGGGTCACACAGAGCTTGTCGTTCACCGATCAGGAGGCGCTCAAGGATAACCTGATCAATGGGATCGCCAACTCCCCGCAGGACATCTTCAAGGAGTTTAACGGCACGACCATCAAACGATCCAACGGTTCGACCACCGTTCTGAACCTGGCGGGGGCTCGCATTGTCGATTACGAGATGCCCTGGTTCAAACGGTTTCTCTCCTGGGTTGCTGACCCGAACATCGCCTTTATTCTGGGCGCTCTCGGCGTACTCGGGCTGTATATTGAATTTACCCATCCGGGCGGAATTTTGCCGGGCGTGGTGGGAGCTATCGCGCTGGTTCTGTCCCTTTTTGGTTTTCACCTGATGCCCATCAATTACGCGGGCGTTGCCCTCATTATCGTCGGGCTGGCCTTGTTCGGTCTTGAAGCGACCTTTACTTCCCACGGTATCCTTGGGGCAGGCGGCGTTGCCGCCATGCTTTTCGGATCGATGATCCTGATTAATTCGCCCTGGCCGGGTGCGAGGATTCACTTGGCCACAGCACTGAGCGTGGTGCTGCCGCTAGCCATCATCACCGTCATCCTGATGCGATTTGCCTGGAAAGCGACCCGGAGCAAGAGCGTTACTGGCGAGGAAGGGCTTGTCAATTCGATCGGTGTTGCCCGCACAGACCTTGAACCCAAGGGCACGGTCCTCGTCCACGGAGAATTGTGGGAAGCGCGGGCTGAGCAACGTATTCCGGCCGGCAGCCGTGTGCGAGTTCGAAAGGTGGATGGACTCACTTTGGTTGTTGAGCCGGTTGAAGAATCTGGATAGACTGTCCGCTGCTGGATTGTGGGATGATGGCCTGAAGGTTCGGGAAGAGTGAACGGAAAATTGTAACGCTGGTTCGAGGAATGGAGGATCCTGTTCCCCGAAAAACTGAAGGGAGGAGTGATGGGCTATCTAGTTGCCGGGGTAATCGTTTTTTTCTATGCTGTAGCTTGCTTGAATGTCCTCAGGGAATACGAACGGGCGGTTGTTTTCCGGCTGGGGCGTGTCCAGCAACCGGACAAAGGGCCCGGACTCATCTGGGTCTGGTGGCCCATTGACAAGGTCGTGAAAGTCTCGCTGCGGATTGAGACGTGGGATGTTCCGGCTCAGGACATCATTACGCGGGACAATATCTCGGTGAAAGTCAACGCCGTGCTCTTCTACAGGATTATCAATGCCCAGAAGGCGGTTATTGAGCTAACGAACTTTCGCTTTTCGATTGAGCAACTTTCGGCGACTACTTTGCGGGCTGTGCTGGGCGAGGTTGAACTGGATGACCTACTCTCGCAACGCGAGAAGCTGAACCTGCGGCTGCAGACCATTATTGACGAGCAGACCGAGGCGTGGGGCATTAAGGTAAGCCAGGTGCAGGTGAAGCAGGTGGATATCCCGCAAGATATGCAGCGGGCGATTGCGCGGCAGGCGGAAGCCGAGCGGGAACGCAGGGCCAAGATTATCAATGCCGACGGAGAATTCCAGGCGTCACAGAAGCTGTCGGACGCGGCGAAAATTCTGGCGGTAGAGCCTGTCACCATCACTTTGCGTTATCTTCAAACTCTGGCAGAATTGGGGACGGAGAAAAATACAACGATCGTGTTCCCGATACCGGTTGAGTTGTTGTCGATTCTGATGAAGCCCCACGCGGCACCGCCGGACGACAAGAGTTCCGGCAAGGCTTGAACCGGAGGGATGTGACCGAGACACCTACGGGAGGAAATGGCTAAACGCATGGAGCGATTCCAGGACGAGAAGGGACCGGCAGCGCGTCATTTGGTCCTGATGTTTTTAGCGGCGGTTGCAATTTGCGCAGTGTTTTTTTCCCTGGGCTTTGTTGTCGGATATGACCACAGTCCTTCAAGGGTGACTCCCGTTACTGAAAATGTCGGCAGTTCAGGCAATATCCCTCCCACAATAAATCCTCCAGTTGAAAGCTCCAGCCCGTCGCAAGGGAATAGTGTCGAAGCTGAGAATATCGGGCAGGGGGCAAGCTCGATTCCACAACCGGTGACCCCTCAACCTTTGCCGTCGGAACCTGCGGCAACGTCTCAGCCCCAGCCGAAACAGGTGGTTCCCCCAAAGCCAATCCCCCGGGAGATGCCCAGGCATAAGCCTGATGCCGCAGAGCAAAGGCGTTCAGAGCCCTCCCGCGCGGCGGAAGCAGGCCCGCATTATGTGGTCCAGGTGATGGCCTCCAAGACGAGAGCGGACGCCGTCCGGTTGGTCAGGCTCCTGGAGTCCCACGACTATCACGTCTTCATCGTCAGCCCGCAGCAGTCTCATGCTCCTGACCATCTCTATCGAGTCCAGGTTGGTCCGTTCACGTCACATGTTGCGGCAGAGCGTGCCCGCCATCGGCTTGAAGGGGAAGGCTTCAGGCCATTCATCATACGCTAGGAATTTTGATGTGGCATGAGATAACTTGCACTCGAACCTGGGGGGAATTCCGTTGTGCCCCCGGGTCGTCGTCGACAAGTGCACCCTAATTCAGGCTGGGAATGACCACCACCCATTTGTCCCTCGCCAACTGGTTTAGGAGACCTTCGGCTCGCTATGCGGCAAGCATTCTAAGTGGGCTATTGCTCTATGCCTGTTTCCCCTTGGTCAATTGGACGGCGCTGGTTTGGGTGGCGTGCCTGCCTCTATTGATTGCGGTAGTCACAGAAAGGCACCGGGCTTCCGGCTTCTGGCTGGGTTACCTGTCGGGAGCCGTCTTCCTTTCCGGGAGTTGCTACTGGTTTGTCGGTGTGATGGAGGGTTATGGGGGGCTAGGTCCTCTGGTTGCCGCAGGCGTTCTGGCTCTCTTTGTCATAGTCTTTTCCACGTTTTATGGAGTTTTCGGGCTGATTGAAACCTGCGTGGCAAGACGATCCGTCAACGCAGCGCTTTTCATGAGCCCGTTCCTTTGGGTCGCGCTGGAACTGGCCAGAACTTACCTCATCACCGGCTTTCCCTGGAACCTTCTGGGCTACGCGGTCCGACCGGTCGGATTGGAGCAATTGGCTTCGGTGACCGCTGTCTACGGCCTTTCGTTCCTGGCTGTAACCGCCAGCGCAATCGTCGCGTGGGTACTCCTGGCGCCGCGCCGGAAAACTTCATGGGCGGCGTTGTCCATCTGGGTGGCAGCGTTGGTGATCGGCAACTGGCTGCTGATGCCACCTTCTCCGCAGCCCGAACCGAATGTTGCTGTCATGCTTCAGCCCGACATCCCGCTGGGAGAGGCCGCCATGGAGAAATGGGTTCCGTGGCTGAATCCGGAGCCCCTCGACAGTCTGGTGGTGAAGAGCGTGGGGGCCGCCCGAACGCCCGAGGCAAAGTCCGCCATGCCGCCCCTTCTGGTCTGGCCGGAAAGTTCCGCTCCCTTCTATTTCACTCGCGACCCCATTTTTCGCGGAGCCATGGAAGTTATGGCCAAAGAAGCGGGTGCTTACGTGATTACCGGGACGGTGACGTTTGCTGGGAAGGGAACTTCACAGCCGCAGAACGCCGCCGTGGTTCTGGGTCCCGACGGCCAGGAGCTGCTCCAGTATGATAAAATTCATTTAGTGCCCTTTGGCGAATACGTGCCGTGGTGGGCGTTCCCGGGGAAAGTGGGAAAGATTACGGCCCAAGTCGGCAATTTTGTCCCGGGAAAGTCCGTTCGGGTGGCAAAGACCCCCGAAGGAGTAATCGGGGTTTTTATCTGCTACGAGGCGATTTTCCCGCAATTAGTGCGGAAGTTTGCTGCCGATGGGGCAGGCGTATTAGTGAATATTTCAGACGACGGCTGGTACGGCAATTCGTCGGCCCCGTATCAGCACTTTGAGATGGCGCGCTTTCGGGCGATTGAAAACGGGCGTTTCCTGCTCCGCGACACGAATAATGGCATTACGGCAACTGTTCGCCCTTA
>JAKASH010000342.1 GCA_021828225.1 Acidobacteriota bacterium
GAGACACATAAGCTGCACGCAGAATTATTGGAGCGTGAGGTCCGCATATTGGTCGTTGGGTGCGGCGGCAATGGCAGCGCCCTGCTTGGCGGATTACCTTACCTCCACGGCGCGATGCGGGCGCAAGGGCATCCGTACGGATTACATGTGACGGTGATGGATAACGATACCGTTTCCCCCTTCAATTCTGTCCGCCAGCCTTTTACGCGGAGCGAAATCGGATTAAACAAAGCCATCGTGCTTGTGAACCGGATCAACCTGTTTTGGGGACTGAACTGGCAAGCGATTCCGCGGGCGCTGACAGCCCAGACGCTTGCGCCGTCTTACGCCAGCTACGGCGAACCGCATTTGCGCCCGGACATTCTGGTGGGTTGTGTGGACACGCGGGCAGCACGCGCGATCATTGCGCAGAGCATGGCGGGTTTCAGCGGCGCGGGCTACTGGCTCGACGTCGGGAATAGCTCTTCAAGTGGACAATTCGTGCTGGGCGAACCTCAGAACGCGAGAAACAAGAGGTCGCGGATGCGGTTGAGGACAATCTCTGACCTATACCCTGAGGTGACCGATCCGGCTCTTGATGACGACACCGAACCAAGTTGCAGCGCCGTTGCCGCCCTGGAGAGGCAAGAACCCTTTGTCAACGCGGTGCTCGCTCAGCACGCGCTAGCGCTGCTGGCGCGCTTGTTGCGTTATGGCCAAATCTCTCATCATGGTGGCTTCGTAGACATCGCGACTTCGCGTTCAGTGCCGCTCGCAGTTGATCCGTCACTCTGGCGCCGAATCAGGAAACAGGCAGCAAACAGAAGGAAGGGGGATCCCGACCTGCCCGAAAAATAGAATTCGAGCCAGCGCGAAGGGAGTTATAAGGCCCCGTAGTGCCCCTGGCCTGAAAAAGGGCGTCAAGAGAAAATCTTGCTTCTAGAAAACTCGGTAGAATTTCGCGAGTAGATTTGGCGAGAGTTTCATCCGTGAATCCCGGTTGAGGAGGAGGAGATCATTTTCGACAGTGCCGTCAACAATTCTGCGGGTGTATTGATGTCCCCCCGTTTGCCCGACGAACGGGACCTCGCGATCATCGACGTACTCGCCATGTACAATTGTAAAGTGGACATGGTCGTATTTGAAAACCTCCTCTTCCACTTCGCCTATGACTCTCCGCACGCCGCCCAGTCCGAGAAAGGCATCCGGCGCTAGGATAACAATGACGTTCGCGTTGTCGCGCGGCAGTTGACCCTGCTTGCGTTGGATTTTCAGCTTGAGCCTGAAGGTGTCGTTGCGGACGGCCGTCGGCCCGAGAAAGCCGCACGACAAGCCCCTTTCCTTGGACCATGGGTCAAGCAGGGTCGCCCTCTGGCCCCGGTGGCACACCGCCATTTGTAAAGTATTTTCCTCTTGGACGAAGTCTATGCTTCGTTCGTTCAGTGCGCGTCGCGCGCTGGCCTTAATTCTCTCCAGGAGGTCCCCGAGGGCCTGCTTTGAAGGCGTCTTGTGCCAACGGCCCGAGAAGCACAAATCAAGGCTGATACCGAACACAGCGTTGAAAACAGCCGAATTAGCGTCCGTTGCCTCGCGCCACCTCTTCGCGGGAGCCTGTGTCGCCACCTCCAGGAACACGGTTTCACCCGTGAGAGGGCCGTCGAGCTTTAGGTCCGGTTGTCTTAGGTTCTTTCTCTCGGGCATCGTCGGCTCGAAGCTGGCTCGTAGACCTTGCCAAACAAGTTTAGCAGCCAACTTGATAAGCAGTTCGTCGTGGTTGAACTGGACAGCATCGTGGAGTCTAGCCAGTACCTTCCCATGATTCTGGCTATCCTCTAAAGCTCTCAAATACTCAGCAAAGCGGGTTAGGTCTCGGCGTGACGAAGGTGCGAAGTTGGAGAGCTTTGCGAGCATCGGGTGGTGCCCAATGGATGGAACTCGTTCTCTTGACCTCGCGAGAAAATCGTCGCCCAGCACTCTTTGCAGATACTCCAACGCCTCTCTGGCTTGTTGCTTTTCGAGAGCGTGCCAGCCCTCCATCTTTTCGAGACTATTGATGTGATCTTCCCAGTCGAGAAATCCCAATCTAGAACTCTCCTTTGGACATTTTACTCAGTGTTGAGGCTAGGAGGGAAGAGTTTCGAGGCGTATCAGAAGCCGTGCGCAGCGTAAAAAGTCGCAGGCTGAAACAGGGCTGCATGAGGACTGGCGAGGATGGCAGCGCCTCTTGCGGGACCAAGGAGGTGACGCAACCACGCACTTACTTCTTGCGTGTCGCGGCTGCCTTCTTGATGAGAGCTGCCGCCCTCTTTGCATCTTCGTCGGTCGCGAATCCGATAGTAGCCGCATATCGCCTTCCGATTACCTGGGCGATCAGAAAAGTGAGATTCATTCCCGCGTCCGCCACAGCCTGCGCGATTTTGTGCGCCAGACCAGGTTTATTGTCACCTTCGATCAGTAACGTGGGAATTGACGAAGCAGAAAGCCCCGCTTGCTCCGCTGCCGCGGCCAGCTTCTTTCCCGCCACCGGGTACAGCTCGATCATCGCCTTCGCCTCATTGCCCGGGTAGCGGTATGCCATCAGCACACGCAAATCGGCTCCTACCTTTGTGAGAGGTTCCAGCGTATGGGCCAGCGTTCCGACTTGATTGTCAACTTCTTTACGCCAAAGCACAGCTTTCTTTACGGTCAAGCTCATGTCCTTCCTCCCGGCCCCGCCTTGCGGACGGGGCACTCAAGCGCTGGTAGTATATTCCACCGGCTCGCCCAGCTTATCAAGCAACTCCTTTAACCAGACGCCCGAGTTAGAGCTATGCACAATCCGGCCCAGGAAGCCCAGCCGAGCGGCAACGTTTTCGCGATTCCGCCGAATGTCTTCTTTGCTGACGCGGGCGTAAATCCTGAGAAAGGCTTCCATGCTGCGAGGCCTTCCGAATAGGTAGGTCGCGTGACCCAACTGCGGTGTTTCCACCACCACACCGTTGGCAACCTCAAATATGAATTCGCTACGAAAGAGGTAGAGTCTGTGGGCGCGCTTGGCGAGCTGCTGGTAGAAGAACGGATCGTAGTCCGGTTGCCAATTCAGTTGAGACACGCCAAAATCTCCAGGCACGCCGAGCTGCCCTAACAGCCGGTCAAGCTCGCGCTTCTCGACTGGCTCCCGCTCGATCCGCGCCCGAATGCGATCAAAAGCTTCGGAATATTGACCAAACCGATGAAACATCTTGCGGGCCGCATCTATCTGTTCTTGCAAGTTAGCGGCCAGTTCGACATTTAGCCGGCTTGGCAGGGCGCCTTCCCACTCAACTGCTCGCCAATCGCCGGCGTTCTTGCAGTATTTGCTGGCCCGCACAAAAGTCGCCTGAATCTCCACCTTTGCCGCCAACAAATATTTCCACTGGTTCCAGGTCTGGTCCCAGACAACAGGCATGGCGCACTGGTCCACGATGACTTCAAGCTTTCGCCGGGGATCGCGATAGACCGCGCTCTGATTGTAGAACTCGAACTTCCTCAGTGGAGCGCAAACACTTTGCTCGCGCATTTCGGGCCGAAAGGCCAGCAGTCTCGTAGCAAAAAATGTTTGTCCGTCCCGCGACCGGTCGCCGCTCACGAGTATTGACCCAAAGCCTCCATAAGGAAACATGATCGGGGCCTCTGGGTCTTTGAGCAGAGCGTCATAGCAAGCCCTCAACTCCGCTTGCGCCAGGATGTTAAAGGCGCGCTCAAGCGCGATGCAGGCGCTTTTCGGGGCTCCTTCTTTCTGAAGCTCAAGCTGACGGATTTTGAAAGCCAGTCGCAATTCCGCCGGGCTCGCGTGTTGAGGGGCCCGAACTACATCGTAAAGCGTCGGCTGCTTGCCCCACTCCCGCTGCCGATCGGCAACGTAGAAATAATCGCGCACGACGCGGCAGGGAACGTGAATGGATCGAATTCCCAGGCGGGTGCTGGTTACCTCGGCCGCGACAAACAGTTCCCGGCGCTTGTCCTCCTTCGGTTTGGTGACGCAGCCAATTTGCGCCTGGTAGAGCTCCCGAAGCCGTCGCGAGGAAGCGTTCTTGCGGATGTGGATCTCGATACCGGCTTGATCTGGCACGAGCGGAATTTCGATCTCGTCACCGGAGCCGAGATACGCGGCAAGAAAAGCAGGGACGACCACCGGCGCGCCTTGCTTAAGAACGCACTCAGCGGAGCCGTCGTTCGCTGGCCGGATATGGGTGATACAGCCACGATGGATGGTTTCAATTGAGGCGGCTTGGGCGCTCACTGACATTTAACCCGAGCGTAGCACGATGCCGGTACGTGTCAAATTTCCGGTGGGAATGGCATTGGAAAGCAATACGGCGCGCTGTTTGGCGCGGAGGAGGATTGGCATTGAAGCTGATTTCCATAGTCACCTGTAGCGATGATGCGTTTGACTGCGATTACTCTCTCGTGGACATAACGCCAAAGCTCGCAAGGCTCGCTTCCGGTCGCGTTGCTATTTTGAAGGAACAGAAGCGCTTAGACGAGAGCCTGGTTGAGTCCTATTTCTGGGACGATCATGCTGAATATTTCAGCCCGTGGCTTGCCGAAGAAGAGAAGGGCGCGGATACTCTTGCTGAGACGCTCGACCAACTTCCAGCGGTCGCCGGCGACTGGATGCAAGCCCCCGCGGACTTTTCGATTGCGGATTACCTCCGTGCGCGCGTCGAATGTTCGCAAATGGTGGTGCGCGAAGCCGGCATCTCTTTTGTCGCCATCCCGAAGCACACGAGTTCATACGTA
>JAKASH010000343.1 GCA_021828225.1 Acidobacteriota bacterium
CATATGCGCAATGTCTTCCGCCAGGGACTTTTCAGACTGGGAACCGAAGATTAGCACATCCGCGTTGAGTGCTCCAATCAATCGATCCGCGAGATCGGCATATCGATCCAGCAACCAGCGCTTGGCGGGACCGAAAGCAGCACCGGGCGTCAGTCCGACCAGAAAGCGGGGACCTTCCAACCCCAGGTCCTTAAGCTGCCTGGCGGCCCAGGCCTTTTCATTCGGTTGAATGTTCAGATGAATTCGATCGACCGGGTCGAGCCTTTCGACCAGGCCTGCGCGGAACAGCAGGTGCAGGTAGTAGTTGCTCTGGTGGCCGTAGAGCGCGGGTGAGGGAACAGGAACAGAATTGGTCAACAGTGCTCCGCGGCCTTCAAGTTCATAGCCGATGCGAACGGGAACACGCGCGCACCAGGCCATCCAGGCGGCGTGAAAAGCGTTCTGGAAGAGGATGGCCATGTCGAAGTCTTCCGCGCGAATCTGTTCGATCAGCTTCATGAAGCCACGCGCACCGCGATGCTCCCCTGCCGAATCGTACACGATGGACCGGTTCACAGCCGGATGATGATTGTAAAGCTCTGCCACCCAAGGCTTGGCGACCAGCACGACTTCAGCGGAGGGGAATCGTGTGCGCAGGGCTTCCAGTGCGGGCAGGGACATAACCCCGTCGCCAACCCAGTTGGTTGCGCGAACAAGTATTTTCCCGGGATTCAAAGCAACATTCCTTTGCATAAACAATCGAACACTCTGTAAGCCGAACGCTTACACAGCAGCCCCAACCCTTGATCGTAACTGCTTTCGCGCCAAACCGGCCAGTAGTAGTTGCTCAAATCTTTCGGCGTCCGAAATTTTTGCCTGAATGGCACAAGCCAGAACGGGAAGATCAAACGCCGATTGCTGCGGAAGATTCATAAGGTCTTTTTCTGTTGTCAGAAAGGCAACGGCTTTCTTTTCGCCCGCAAGTTTGTTGAGCTGTTGTATGTCCTCTGCGGTGTAAACATGATGATCCCGAAAAGCAACTTCCCAAATTGGATTGAACCCCCACCTGCGTAGATTGGAAAAGAAAGCAGAGGGATTCCCAATAGCGCAAAAAGCGGAGACCGGCTTGCCGCAATAATCTCCGGGTTCGGTTATCTGTCGGCCGCCCAATTCAACCAAGCCCTGAAGTCCGGTTGCACATTTGAAAATCGGGGCTTTGGGATTAATCTGCGTAACCTGTTTCTCCACTGGAGCGGGGTCCTGGATTTCCACCCGTGTCAGAACAATCATGTCCGCTCGTGCCAGTGCCGAAACCGGCTCGCGCAGCCGCCCGGCGGGAATCAAGGCTCCGTGTGCCAGGTCCTGGGTCACGTCGATGGCGACAAGATCAACGTCCCGCGCGAGCGCGAGATGCTGGAATCCGTCGTCGAGAATGTGGACATCCACGCCGAACCACTCTTCGGCAAGCTGGCCGGCGCGATAGCGGTTGGCGCAGATCACAATTGGCACCTGAGGCAATGCGCGAGCCAGCAAAGCGGGTTCGTCACCTGCCATGCGGCTGTCAGGAGACCGCTGCGGTTTTGGCTCTAAAACAATTAAATCGGGTCCACGCTCGCGCCCGTAGCCCCGCGTCAGGATGGCCGGTTTGTAGCCGTGCCGGTGCAATATTCGAGCTACCTCGGCAACAAGCGGAGTTTTTCCACTTCCTCCGACGGTTAGATTTCCGACGCTGATGACAGGGCGAGAGAGCCGCCGAGACTTAAGCCAGCCCCTGTGGAACGCGCGCTGGCGCAGACGAGTTCCCGCACTATAGAGGCCGGCAAGAGGCATGAGTGATCTGTTCATCGATTGGCTCACGGCACGGCAGCGGCTGCCGGTTGCGGCGCGCCGAGCCATTCCTCTATCTGGTTGAGAATGCGAAGTGCAGCTCCCGCCTGTTCGGTGACCACTTCCTTCGCCTTTTCTCCCATTGCTTGAGCCTCTGCCGGATTGGCGAGCAGGCGCAACGCGGCTCCAGCGAGTTCATCGGCGCTGGCGACCTGAACAGCGCCACCTGCTTGGAGGAAAAGGCTCGCCACATCGCGGAAATTGTTCATATGGGGGCCAAAAATAACTGGCTTTCCCCAGAAAGCCGGTTCAACGACATTATGGCCGCCGGTCGGAACAAGGCTTCCTCCCACAAAGACAACGTCAGCTAATCCGAAAGTTTCCGCAAGTTCACCAATCGTATCAAGCAGCAGGATTTCAGCCGAGGCAAGCCGACGAAGCGTTTCCTCATCGCCTTGCGAAATGCTTGTCCGCCGAATGTAACTCAGTTGCTGCGTCTGCAACAGCCCAGCCACTTCTTCAAATCGCGCGGGATGTCGCGGAGCAAGAATCATGAACGCGCTCGGATGTTTCTTGTGGACGGTCTGCCAGGCCTGCAGGACCAGAGGCTCTTCTCCGCGCATGGTGCTGCCGGCTACAAAGATTGGGCTGCGGTTTGCACCAGCGAGCATTTCCCGCATTTTGATTCCGAAGCTCCCGAACTCCGGCGGACGGCCGTCAAATTTAAGATTACCCGTTACCATCACGCGACCCGCAGGCGCACCCAGCGCCTGAAATCGCTCAGCGTCGGTTGCCGTCTGTGTGCAGATTCGGCTGAGGTTCTGAAGAACACGGCGCATGAGAGGACGAATCCGCCGATAGCCTGGGAATGACCTGTCGGAAACCCGCGCATTGACCAGAAGCGTCGCGCACCCGAATTCGTTGGCCATTTTCAGCAGATTGGGCCATAGTTCCGTTTCTACAATCAAGAGGACCGAAGGGCGAGTCTGCTCCAGCACACGGCGTACGGCCCACGCCCAATCGAAGGGCAGGTAAAATTGCCCCGCAATGCCGGGCAGTTTCTTTTCGCCAGCTTCCCGGCCCGCTGCGGTGACGCTGCTCAAGAAGATTTTCCGGCCGGGATAGCGCCTCTGAAGTTCCCTGACCAGCCCTGCAACGGCCAAAGTCTCCCCCACCGAGAACGCATGCATCCAGAGTGAACCTCGGGAACTCTGGCGAAAACTGGAGGGCAGCAACCCCAGCCGCTCACGCCATCCGGCAAGCTCTTTTCTCCCTCTGTGGCGCCAGATGTAATACGGCGCCATCAAGATCAGGCCCAGAGTGAATAAGATGCTATATAGTCGGTACATTTGAGGATAAGAGCAACGCGGGGGCCAAAGGCTTCCAATCCAACCAGAGCCAATTATAAGTTGAAAAGAAAAGAATCGCCATCGAAACGAGTGGCTGCGGACAGTCTCCAGATGTCGGGAAGTGGGTACTCGTGCGCTGGTTCTACAGATGCCTGGATTACAGCGAGGAAGGCGCCACAGTCTGCGGCGCCCCCCAGGCTGTTAAGACTACATCTTGTTACTTCTTGTAGTACTGAGCATTGCGCTCAACAAAGCTTTGCCATTTTTCCGGCAGGTCATCCTGAGGGAAAATTGCTGATACGGGACAGACTGGAACGCAGGCCCCGCAATCGATGCACTCTACTGGATCAATATAGAGCATCTCTTCGTCCGCAAAATTTCCTTCATCCTTGCGAGGATGAATGCAGTCCACGGGGCACACATCCACGCAGGCTGTATCTTTCGTATTGATGCAAGGCTCAGCGATAATATAGGCCATTCTAGCTTCCTCCGCTATTGTCTTCGAGGTGATGTAAGATACACCTCGTCTGAAATTAAATCTAGTTGACGTGCATGATGAATGCGACGACTTAAGTCGGGAGCCATGGCAGAGTGGCACACTCGATCCCAAAGCCAGTCCGCCATTATACTCCAGACGGGGACAAGTCCTTGCCGCTTTTCCGCTGGAAGATTAGGATGTGATTGTCATTATGAATTCACTTGATGCCATCGCCGCTTTGCGGCGTGTCACATTCTTCGGAGTCCTCGGCGACGATGAACTCCGCCGCCTTGCCAGCCACTGCGTTGTCCGCCGCCTGCGTAAGGACGACCTGCTGTTTGCCGAAGGCGATCCTTGCGAAGGAATGTACGTGGTCCAGTCCGGTGCCATCAAGACATTTAAGATGGCTGAAAACGGCCGCGAACAGGTCCTGGTGATCGAGCGTGCGGGTTCAACCGTTGGCGAATTGCCGGTTTTTGATGGCGGTAACCTTCCGGCTTCTGCTGCGGCGCTTGAGGACTCGAGCCTGCTCTTCCTCCCCAAGCGCGAGTTTCTCAGCCTGTGCCGGCAGAATTCCGAGGTCGCTTTCGCTGTGATCCGGTCGCTTGCGTGGCGATTCCGCTATATGACGTCACTGGTTGAGGAACTTTCGCTGAAAGAAGTCAGCCATCGATTGGCGAGGTTCCTGCGCGACAGGGCTCTCACCGTGGGAGTCCGAACCAGGCAGGGGGTCGAGTTCCCGCTGGAGGAGACCAATCAACAGATTGCCGCCGAAATCGGGACCGTCCGGGATTTGGTTTCCCGAAATCTCCGGCGTCTTGTGGACCGCAAAATCATCAAGATGGAGCGGCGCAAGGTGATTGTACTCAACATGGCCGACCTGGAAGAGCAGATTGCGGGCAGCAAACGTGCCTCCGGTTAACGTAGTTGACGGAACGTCTCCCGTCGTCAGCCGCAATCCAGTTGTGTGCGACTTGCTTTCTTCCCGGCCCTGCTCATACTCTATAGGGCTATTTTTACCTGAGGAGAGAACGTGAACGCTGCAACCGCACGGTTGGTTCTTTTTACCGAGAGGGAAGAGGGTCCG
>JAKASH010000344.1 GCA_021828225.1 Acidobacteriota bacterium
CTGAAGATTAAGGTCGATCCCTTGCGTGTTCGTGTAGGTCGAGGATCGAAGCGTTTTTTGACGCAGGAAGCAAAGAAAGGAATAATTTGCGAAAAACGGGCTCCGTACCGCGGAGCAGGTCATTGGCATGGGCAGGCGTGGGATGGTGCGGCCGGGCATCTGCGTACTTGTCGTCGATCCTGCTCAAGTACATATTGGGCGGCTCGATTGAGGTTGTCATCTCGTGGATTACCCCTCAAGGATAGAAGTTGACTGACATAAAGCCCCGCCTGCCAAGGCACTTTGGCTGGTCGGCAAAGGCGCAAATCCATCCGGCCGACTAGGTTCAGGAAGTTCCTGCGGGAGAGATGTTGCCCGCTGATGTCAACTCTGTTTCTGGGTTTGCTGCGTTCGGATTCATCGCATCTCAAAGGCCGGAGACAGGGCTCGGCAAAAGCAGGATAATTGGCTGGGGCGACCCGGCTGGAGCAGAGCCCCGGCCCTTCTCCGCCGAGGCGAGCGAGCCTTGATTGCTAGGCTATGTTCTCCTAAGGCCTTCAAAGTGGGACGTGTGGGATTTTGCAGTCAAAAACGTTGGGAGTTTCTATTTCATTGATTCTGCGCCGCTTATAAATCTTTCTGCCTCCAATGTGGTTTTCAGCAATTCTTGTCTTTTCTTGGTCAGCGTGTAAAATTTGCCATCCACACTTCTCTATTTTCCACTAACCTTTGCTTACACCGATGTTCCGGGCACGATGGCCAGGGCCACGCACACCGCGAACCACGCCCCATTGGCAGGGATATGGAGATTAAAGTCAGCAAAGCTGTGCACCAGCAGGCCGCAGCAGCCAAGTGCAGCTCCAAGTTGAATCCACCCGACTTCGTTCCGAAGTCGGCAATAGAGATCCCCAAATGTCCGCTTAAAGAAAAGGACCAGACCAAACACAATGAGGATTGCTCCTGCAACGCCTGTCTCGGCCAATGCCTCGGCATAGTCGTTGTGAGCGTGGGTCCAGACTGCGTTCGTCGGAAATGTCTGATACTGCGGGAAGACCGTCTCGAAACTGCCGAGACCCGTTCCGATCCACGGATGGGCGCGGAACATGTGCAACGTATCGACAGCGGCCAGTTTCCGCTGAGCATAGCTGACATCGACCGTCTTGGCCACATTCGCGAGCCCTTTCAGTCTGTTAACGGTTTCATTGGGCGCCATCCAGAAGAACAGCAGAATTGCTCCTGTTATCGCCAAGGCCAGCATCGCTTTAAAGTAGCTACTACTCTCGCCCGTATGCCACCGCCAGAGGATCCAGCCGAGAATGAAGGTTTCAACCAGAAGCGATATAAAGCCGCCCCGCGAGCCCGAAAGCAGCACCGAGGCCACGGGAATAGAAAGGCCGAAGGCCAGGAACAACTGCCGGGGATCGCTGCGCGGCCGGGAAAGAACGTATGCCGCGGCGATGGGGATCAGCATCTCTATCAATCCGGCGTAATCGTTGTGGTTAACGTAGGGTCCAAAGGTCCAGCCGGGGCTTTTGACAATCCAGTAGATGAGGTTGTCGCTGGAGAAATACTGGATGGTAGCGAACAGGCCAAGTGAAAAGGCATAGAGCGTGACTACCAGCCCCAGCTTTTTCCAAGTCTCCTTCGGAGCTTTCGCAAAAAGCTGTCCGGCAATAAAGAAGAGAATCAGATCAGTAACCAGGCTGAAGATTGAATTCCGTGTCGCGTGGCGATCCAGAGTCAAGCCGCCGTAGTATTGCACCAGGGCCAGAGCCAGGAATAAACCTGCAGGGATGAAAAGGGGTGTCCAATGGATTCTCAGAATCCCCTGCCAAGCATTCGCGATTGCGCAAAGCAGAAGAAGAGCAAGGGAAAGAATCAGTAACGTACTCCATGCCCAGGTCTGGACGGCACCAAAAGCCAGCGGCGCAGCCAGCAGTCCTGCAACCAGTCCCCATCTTGTGATCGAGAAGAGAATGGAGGGAGCCTGGCTGCGCACTTGACGCAGCGACTCAATTGGAATCCTGATCGACCTTGTCGTTGCAGCCGATGTAGCCATAGTCAGCGTCCCGAGACAGTCTCCTTTCCCTTGGAATTCATTGCTTCGATGGACACATCGTCGAGCCAGAAGCTGCCGCTGATCTCCATTGGGAAAGTACGGCTCCGGAGACGCCAGACGGAAATCCGAATAACCCGGGTCCCGGGCCCGGTCGTAAAATCCAGGGTCAACGGATGCCAAGGCGTCGATCCCACCGTTGTCTGAGTAAACACGTTCAGGCAGGCCGGGCACTGCGGGTCCACCACGCGCAGCCGCGGCCCGCTCTGTGAGGTGATGTCGTCTGAACGAACATAGGCTCGCAACTGGTAGACCTGGTCGGGTTCAGCCGGAATCAGTTCATAAACGGGTTCCGATTCCAGGTTCTGCCCCGCAGCGTAGTCAACTCGCAGGCAGCGGGACCCCTGATAAGCCGAAGGATCGCTAAAGTCCGTTTCCACATAAGGAGTGTTTGGAGCACGCCACCCAAATCCGGCATTCAAAGGAACGTGCTCAAATCCGCCGTTGTAGACGATGTTCTTTGCACTGCTGCTGGGGATTATGCCTGCCTGCTCAAGGACATGCCAGACATTCGTCGCCTGTCGGATGGCATTCGCGCTGATCAATCGGTCCAGGTAAGGTCTGACTTCCGGGAACTGGAAGGCGGTACCGCCAGATACAGTCTCGCTCCAGATCCGGTTGGCGAGACCAAGGTCCCCGTGAGCACTCAGAAAATCGAGGTAAGCGAGTTTCATCTGAGGACTAGCGCCGGAGGGAAGAACCTTTTGATATACCGTCTGGGGATTACCCACCAGTCTCAGGCAGATCCTGAACACGGGCTGAGCGTAGGTATCGTCGAGGAAGAGCAATCTCCGGAAGTGCTCTAGAGCCTTGCCCGTATGGCCAGTCTGGATATAATGATTGCCGGCCAGCCATTCCAAGCGGGGTGTCATGGGACTCAAGATCAAGGTTTGCTTTACGGCGGTGTCGGAGCAGGACGTGTCGTTTAGCATGTCGCAGACCTGGTCGAGATCAGCCCAGTAAACAGCCTCCCGCGGGTTCAACTCGGCGGCTTTTCGGAGAAACCTAACTGCAACAGGAAGGTCGGCATGATTGAGGGAATAAGCGTAAACGAGCCCGAGTTTGTGGTAGTAAGCAGCGTTGCCGGGGTCGAGGGTGATGGCCTGCTGGAGGTCTTCGATGCGGGTCCCGCTGGCCAGTCTGGCTGCCTCGGCTGTCTGAAACACCTTAAAAGCAAGTACCGCTGCTGGTATGCCGACCACCAGAACCAGCAACATCTTGTGCCCCAGCGAGCGGAGGGAGAAATCGATATAGCCATCCCGAAGTGGACGGGTCCTGCGGCCATTGCGGCCTGGCGCAACTCGAATGTCTGGTTTGGAGGTTGGCAAGTTTCTTATGAGGGGCGGGATGGGGTTTTCGTGCGCTAAGTTTTCTTCTCGCTGGCTGAGTGCGCCGTGTCGATTATTGGGCGCCGGGTTGTCAAGCCCTTTACCGACAAGTCCTGGCTGTAGTAGCGTCCATAGTAACGGTAGTTCGATCCATAGTAACCGTCGTTCTTGAGGTCGAGCTTGTTGAGCACGCAACCGATGATCTTCGCGCCCGCGCCTTCCAGAATGCGGTGCGTCCGAGCGAGCGCCGCTCTGTTGGTCACCTGGCTTTCGGTTACCAGAATCACTCCGTCCACGATGGAAGAAAGAACCGTCGCGTCGGTGACCATCAGGACCGGCGGAGTATCCACCACCAGGTGATCGAAGCGGCCGCGCAGCGTAGCCAGGAGTTCCTCCATGGCCCGGGAGGAAAGCAGATCGGCCGGGTTCGGAGGCCGCGGGCCCGCCGAAAGAAACCAGAGGTTGGGCAAATCCGGCACCTGAAAGAGAGCTTCCTCAAGCTGGCTGGCCCCGGTTAGGACACTGCTCAGTCCCACGCGGCCCGTGGTGTCGACCAGCCGTTTCAGTCCCGGTTGCCGCATATCGGCGTCGATGAAGAGGACTCTTCTTCCGACCTGCGTGAGTCCCATCGCCAGGTTGAATGCCGTCGAGGTCTTGCCTTCGAAAGGTTGGGCACTCGTGACCAGGACGGCCTGGGGTGGCCGCGGAGCCGAGGAGAGCAGAACGGCTGTCCGCAGGGTATTATAGGATTCGGCCAGAACGGAGGTCGGATGCCTCAGCGCCGCCCATTCCACCTTCCCGTTGCCCATGCGTCGCGCGTCGTTTCGCCAGCTCAGCCAAGACGGCGATTTGCCCAGCGATCGGACCGAAGGGATCACCCCCAGCACAGGTTCGGCAATGCTCGTTTCAACGTCCTCGGCGGTCTTGACGGAAGTGTCCATGATCTCGCGGATGAAAGCCAGCGTCGTCCCGAGGATCAGTCCCACCATCAGGCCGATCGCAATGTTCAGTCTCTTCTTCGGACTTACGGGCACAGAAGGCACCAGGGCACGGTCAACGATCTGAACGTTGTTGGCCCTCAGGCCCGCCGACACGGTGGCATCCTTGACCCGGGTCATCAGGCTGTCGTAAAGCTGCTGGTTAGTGTCGTACTCGTGTTTGAGAAGATCGTACTGGATCATCCGCTGATTCAGGTTGCCAACCTTAACTTTCTCTCGCTCGACTGAGGCCGCCAGCAGTTTTACCCGCCCTAAAGCGGCCCGGTAATTGTGCGCAATCCGTTCCACC
>JAKASH010000345.1 GCA_021828225.1 Acidobacteriota bacterium
GGAGTGAATTTCAAGAACTGCAAAGGCACTGATGAAAAAGAAATCGCTTCTGCCGGCCATTTACAGCCTGCTTTGGCGCTCCATCGCCACTGTGCTGGGGGCAGGCCACCCGCAGGCCGGTGGGCTAGGTCCAAAAAGCTTAGGAGATACGAGCGGGGTTCCTGCTATACTACACATGAATTTGGGTTTCGCGAAGCATCAGGGTCAGCCGGAGGCTTGTTTCCATCGAAGGCGACGATTGTGACACGAGTCAGGTTTATAACACCATGAAAACAATAAGGTTTCACGAAATTGGTGGTCCTGAAGTTCTGAAGTTTGAAGATGTGGAACGGCCTCGAATGGCTCCCAATCGAGTCCTTGTTCGCATTCACGCCATCGGCGTGAATTTTGCCGACACCCTCCTGCGGCGAGGCGCCTACCTGGCACAACCCAAGTTTCCAGAGACGCCCGGTTTCGAAGCGGCGGGAGTGGTTGTCGAGGCTGGCGAAAGCGCAGACCAGAACCTGATCGGACAGCGGGTCGTGGTGCTGGGGGAGCGTTGTTACGCTGAGTACGTCTCGGCGTCGCCGTCACAGTTGATTATGCTGCCCGAGCAAGTCTCTTTCGAGCAGGGCGCGGCCTTCCCAGTCCAGGCGTTGACGGCCTATCACATGCTTTACACGGCGGATCACGTCGGCCCGGGGCGCACTGTACTGGTGCTTGCGGCGGCGGGCGGTGTGGGACTTCTCGCAGTCCAGATGGCCAAATTGGCCGGCGCCCGCGTCTTTGGAACCACCTCCAGCATGGGAAAGGCAAGAATTGTGCAGGATGCCGGCGCGGACGAAATTATTATTTATACGGAAGTTGACTTCGCCGAGAGGGTTGCTCAATTGACGCACGGGCGGGGCGTGGACCTTGTCCTTGACTCCGTGGGCAAGGAGACGCTCCGGGGAAGCCTCGCGTCGCTGGCGCCTTTTGGACATCTCATCAGCTTCGGAAGCGCCAGTGGAAGGCCGGATCCCGTCGATGTCAGCACTCTCTACGCGCGGTCATTGAAGGTGAGCGCCTTCTGGCTGTTCACGGTCACTCGGACTCCTGAAATTGCTCAGCGCGGCGTTCAGCAGGTCCTTGAGTGGATCGCGCACGGGAAAATACATCTGCGGATCGGGTTGAAACTCCCTCTGGAGCAGGCCGCCGAGGCTCACCGAAGGATGGAGGCCCGCCAGACGACAGGAAAGATTCTGCTGGCAGTTGAGTGATGGAAAGGACAGGTTCGATAAGTTCGGCAATGACAAAAACCATTATGTCTGTTAAACGCCTGGAGGGTTCGGTTCACATTCCAGGCGACAAGTCAATTTCTCATCGCTACGCCATGCTTGCTGCCATTGCCGAAGGGGTGAGTACCATCCGTTCCTTTGCGGAGAGCGTGGACTGCCAGAGTACGCTCGATTGCCTGCAAAAGCTCGGGGTGAAGATCGACCGGGAGGGAAGTGACGTAACGATTGAGGGCGCCGGTCTCGACGGTCTGCGGCCATCCGCTGAGCCGCTCGATGCCGGCAACTCCGGCTCGACCATCCGGATGATGGCGGGGATTCTTTCCGGCCAATCTTTTCAGACTGTCATTGGCGGAGACGCTTCACTCTCCCGCCGCCCGATGAAACGCATTATTGATCCGCTTTCCCGTATGGGCGCTCGCATCTATTCCTCCGAAGGCGGCCTGCCGCCGCTTACGATCGAGGGCGGAAGGCTCGTTCCCATTCGCTACGAGTTGCCGGTTGCCAGCGCTCAGGTCAAGACCGCCGTTCTCTTCGCGGGACTTTACGCCGAGGGTCTGACCGAGGTTGTGGAACCGCACCGGGCACGCGACCATAGTGAAATAGCGCTTAAACAGTTTGGTGTCGAAGTCGGTCGCGAGGGCCGCACGATCATCGTTCGCGGCAGGGCCCGCCTGGCGGCGCAGGAACTCGCTGTACCGGGCGACATTTCTTCGGCCGCGTTTTTTATTGTGGCCGGCCTTCTGGTTCCGGGATCTGATCTTGCCTTCCAGGGCATCGGTCTCAACCCTACGCGCACGGCCATCATCGAGTTCCTGAGGTCGATCGGCGGAGACATAAAGGTCTTGAATTGTGAAAGCCGCAACGGCGAGCTGGTCGGCGATCTTCGGGTGAGGGCAAGTTCGCTGCGGGGGGGCGAGATTCCTCGCGAATCAACTCCCGGATTAATTGACGAACTGCCGGCCCTAGCGGTTTTAGGGACTCAAACCGAGGACGGGCTGATATTTCGCGGGGCGCAGGAGTTGCGGGTCAAGGAAAGCGACCGCATCTCAGCCGTTGCGGAGAATCTTCGCAAGATGGGTGCGAAGGTCGAGGAATTTCCCGATGGCCTGAGGGTTGCTGGCCGGCAATCGCTGAAAGGTGCGGAAATTTCAAGCTATGGTGATCACCGGATTGCCATGGCCTTTAGCATCGCCGGCCTGATCGCTGACGGAACCACCACCATCGATGACAGCGATTGCGTCCGGATTTCTTTCCCAACCTTTTTTGAGACGATTGCCCTGGCGGCGCGGTAGGCCACCTTTGCCGCACTGAAACGCGGGCGAATGATTTCCGCTTCGGCGCGCTAAAGTGCGGCGAGGCCGGCACGAGGGTGGAAAACATCCGTTTCAGATTGCAAGCTCTGCCTTTCGGTCCGGCTCGAAGCCGTTGTTGCAGGAGCAGATGAGGGTTGCGCCGACGCGCGCTCCAGGTGGATACCCCCATAGGTTGATGAAAGCCGAATGAGCGGACCGTTCTTCCCGTAGGTTCCCGTGATGGCAGGTCGCGGCGGTTCCTTTGAAACCTTCAGGCCTGGAAAATCACAGGTCACGTCGCCGTTGTGAGAAACAGCATCGATCTGGAAGTTTGACGTAGCTGGCAACGACAAAGTGATGTCCCCCTTCTTGACGTTGACATCGATGGAGTGCGTGGGCGGAATGGCTGTTTGGAGGTGAACGTCTCCGTTGGTATTCACAATCTTCAAGCTATATCTGAAGTTTTTGAGATCGATGTCTTTGTCTCGCGTTGAAAGATCAAGCGGACCGTCAACTCCGCTGGCTGAAAGATTCCCCATGTCCATCGAGAGGTCGCCGCTTAGTTTCTGCACGTTCAGGTTTGTTCGGGAGGAGTTGTAGCGCAGTGTCTGGGCAATGTTCTCAAATCGCGTTGCGCCGGAAAAGCTGCCTTCGACCGTTACAGAACCTGTAACGTTGCGAACGGCGATGTCACCGCCCCTTCCTTCAATTTCTACGCTTCCATCCACTTTATTGACCGAAGTCGCGCCTCTTGACTTGTGGATGCGCAGGACGCCTTCGACATTGTTTGCATGCACGTCGCCGTGGCGAGTGGTCAGCGTTTGATTGCCCTTTAAATCGCTGATGACAATGTCACCGTCATCGTCAGTGACTTCTGTTGCAGTCGCATTGGGCACACGAAGCGTCATGTCAAGCCTCACCGTTCGCCCACTATGCGGAAGGGAATCAAGGTTGGAGCCTAATTCGTACTGCCCGGCATTTTCTGAGAATTGGAACTTCAAGCGGTCCGCAATCCTTTTTGCAGCGGATTCATTCTCAGCCCAGATTGTTTCCTGGATGACGGTACCGATGTTCGGCTGGTTAGAACCGCGAATGTCAACATTTCCTCGCCGGTTGACGATCAGAAGGCGCGGGCTCCCTTCCACATTCTGGGAGACTTTTTGGGTGAACGTGTAGGAATTGTAGAAGAGCTCTGCAAACTGCTGGTCGGTCATGCCCATAATCGCCGGCCACTCGCCCGAGGGCCTCAGGAGAGTTTTCGACAGGAGCGTCCCCATGATGAGAACGATGATCAGGAGAACGACCTCGCCTGCCGAAAAGAGCGAAGGCCCGGCAGCCTCCGGATGAGCTCTCGCGTGAAAGTAATCAATGAGCTTGGAGATTCCCCAAAAAATGATGAGGACCGGCCAGTACTTCGCAATCAGGTACCAGGGATGAACAGCGGGATTGAAATTCTCATAAAGGAAGAGGATGCCAATGCCGATGAGGGTCAGAGCCCAGAAGATGGAACCTCGGCGGTGTCGATAGGTGCTCATGTTAATACCTCTTCTTGAAGAACAAGCTCAAGCCATTAATTCGGCGGCATTGATCCCCTTGAGTAAGCTGACTCAAGCAATTTCGCAACGCCTATGATAATCAGAAGCACCGGCCAGGTCTTTCCGACTCCCCAGGCAGGAACAAATTGTCCCACTAGAAACATCACTCCGATCGCAACCAGGATAATCGGTCCCGTGAGGCCAAACCGTTCATGTTTTTCACGGCGGCGTTCCATCCGGGCCTCATGCCGCGTCTTGTCAGAAGTAAGATCAAGTGCCATAAAAAATCACCTTCCCTTAAGAAAAGATAATTACGTCCCGATGCTTCCTTCCGTTCTGTTCAGATTCATACCGGTTTCTCCGTACCGCGCGCTTTCATTTCTCGATTTCCAGTTCTAATTCCTTCAGCCTTTGAAGGTGCTCGAACTCCCGAAGTCTGAGAGATTTCTGAAGGTCCAGTTCCCGCTGGCGAGCCTTGTACCAGAAAATGATGCCGACAATCCCTATGGGCATCAAAATTCCCGCAAGGGGGATCAGTACGCTAATAAAGCCGACTAGATTTTTCATGTGCTTAGCCCTTTCTTCCCCCGCTGTGGCTCGAATTATGGAGTTCT
>JAKASH010000346.1 GCA_021828225.1 Acidobacteriota bacterium
GCTCTCCGGCAAGTCCCCCGCAGCCCTGATCTGGTAAGGCCACCCGGGTGGCCACGGCAATAATACCTGCCCCCGGACATTGTCCTACCACCTGATAACTAAGGTTGGCATTTAGCGCGTGCCGGGTAAAGCACATCCTCGTTGCAATAATGACCTTGGAGGATGAAATGGACCGAAGGACCTTTCTGGGAGCATTGCCCCTGTCAGCGGGAGCGTTAAAGGTAAGTATACCCAAGGCTTCCGATCGCGCTGCGCTTCCGCCTTCGGGCCAACCCGCGGATTCATCCCTCCCTCCCGGCGTAAGTTATTTTACGGAGCAGCGACTCCGCCAGTTAGTGGACACAACGGTTCCCATCGAGAAGATTCCCTTTCAGGCAATCTCGTACAATTTCGCGAGCTGGCACCCAAGCCCAGCGCAGGAAAAATACTTTGGCAAGGGATGGACCGAATGGGAAACCGTAAAGCACGCTAAGCCGATGTTCCCTGGCAACATCCAACCCAAACGGCCGCTGTGGGGATACTTTGATGAAGCTAAATCTTCCTGGGCTGAGCAGGAGATCGAGGCAGCCTCGCGCGCCGGTATCCATGCCTGGATGATCGACTGGTACTGGCATATGGGCACTATGTGGTACCAGGAAGAACTGGAGCAGGGATTCCTTCGCGCCAGGAATCGCCAGAAATTGCAGTTTGCGATCATGTGGGCCAACCATAATTGGCTGAACCTCTACCCCGCGCCGGAGATCTCGGGACAGCCCGCTTTGCTCTACCCGCAAACCTACAGCGTTGCGGACATGGAGCGTCTCACGGATTATTTGCTTGAGCACTATTTGCATCAGCCCAACTATTGGCGAATTGACGGCCAGCCGGTCTTTGCAATTTTCAACGTGGACGGAGAAGCGGGAATCCTGAAGCACTTTGGAGTCGAGAATCTGCGCAAGGTTTTTAATCAGATGCGCAACCGGGTGGCCAGGGCGGGACTGAAGGGACTGCACATTCAGGCGAGCCATGTTTACAAACCCGGCGTGACGCCTTTGAAGGAGGCTGGTTTTGATAGCGCAACCCGTTATCAGACCATCGCGGGGGGCAAGCCGGGTGGCACAAGCGAGTACGCGGAAGCTGTTGAGTCGAGCATCCAGTTATGGAAAGCGGATCATCAGAAAGTGGGCCTGCCTTATTTTCCAGATTGCCCCATCGGCTGGGACAACAGCCCCCGCTACGGAAACCGCGCACATATGGTCATTCATCGGACACCTGACCAGTACGAGCTGTTTCTGAAGGCGGCGAAATATTTCGTCGCGGCAACGCGGCCGAATCCGCCCATCATCTTTTTATCGTCTTGGAACGAATGGACAGAAGATCATTACCTGCTTCCTGACGCAGTTTACGGATACAGCTACCTGGAGGCGGTGCGAAGGCAATTTGCCCTATGACCTCTTTGGTCAGAGGCTGCTGTTTCTGAAGCGTGTTTAAACCGAAATTCTATTTCGATTTGCCCTTCCAATCCTCCAAGAGGGTCGTCGCTTCATCTAATGCCCCCATGCTGGCAAGTTTTGGTGGACCACGATGTGATACCCAAGATCGGTGCCGCCACCCTCGGAAAAGGCATGGAGGAAGTTTCTTGCTCCAATGATGCAGGAGTCGTTGCGACTTTGCCGTTCAACGTTGGCGACGAGACTCGGCGTGCGACTTCCGATCAATGCTGGATGGCTTCGACGAGATTCAGCCGTGTTTTCCAGAGATCGGTTTCCGCCTTGGGGCCTTGCAGGGTGAAAGTTCATCAGCTGATTGCCATCCGCGGTAATCCGCGGCCAATGGGGCAGGCCGGAGCCGTTGGGGTTGCCGGTTTTGGCGAAGTTGGCCCAGTATTTATTCATCTCGCGCGCCACGCGCAGATCCTCGGCGGTGACGCCTTTGCCGAAATTCCTCCAGACGGATTTGCGGATGGTATCGAAGACGTAGGGAATCTCGGAGAATGTGGTGCGCCGGGCAAGTGCTGGCGCAGGCTGGCGGCGACGTAGGAGAAGCGGTATTCTTAGGCGGGCTCGCCGCCGGCGAAAATGCCGCCATCGTTGCGATCAGTAAGAACACCCAGGCCAAAATGGATTGTAGCGTCTGCGATCTCGCGAAGCGAGACGTCCTGTCCGTTCCCTTCTGATGGGTCGTCCTGCACTGAGGGCGTATTCGCTTCGCAAAATATGTAGTTTTCGCCGGCGAAAAGTCCCTATGAGACAGACCCTGCAAACCCGGGACTACGCCCGGCGCGAGCTTGACCTTGCCCGGCAGAAGGCCGGCGAGGCCGCGTGCGGCCACTCCGATTTCCAATTGCACGGCAGGAGAGATTCCCAAATGCGCCAGAAAGCTCTCCCGCCTTATTGTGCCTTCGCGGAATTGTCTTGGCCGATGTGGTAGTGACGAAGCAACGCCGCGCGATTATGGCGAAGGTCGAGGCCGGTGGGACCTTTCGGATACGGCCGGTTGCCCATCAGCCCTTTCCACAGGATATGGTTATATCGATTGAAGTTGAAGTCGTCTTCCACCCTGAAATCCATGCCCCGCGTCACCGCCGCCCAGTAAGCGGCGTTGTGGGTCGGTTCCAGGGGCTTGAGCTTGGCCACGGAGGGAGGCAGCGGGATGTCCGTGCCAACAAGCATGCGGGAGGCCGTTGCCGTGTAGGTCCAGGTCTTTTGTTTCAGGTCGAAAACGTCCGCCATCGGCACCGCAATCGCATCGCTGATGTTGAGAGGCTTGAGTCCGAGGATGACTTCCATGGTACGGACGAAATCCACGGTGTTGTATTCGGTGGAAACCACGGCATGATGTTTGACGTAGGGACCGACAATGAAGGCGATGCTGCGATGTGTATCGACATGATCCGCACCATCCTGCGAATCGTCTTCGATGATAAAGATCAGGGTGTCCTTTGCATACCGGCTGTGTGCGATTTTCTGCACCAACAGGCCCACGGCGTAATCGTTATCGGCCTGCTGCCGTTCCGGGGTGTTGATGTGATAAATGGCGGTGTTGAAATCGCCGGTGTGGTCGTGCATCAGGCGAAGCAGGATAAGCGACGGCAATCCGCCGTGCGCGTATCGTGCGTCGAAGTCGCGCGCGAACTCCTTATAGCGGAAGTAATCGGGAAAGGAATTGTCAAAGCCGCGGAAGTAAATGTCTGTTACGGGCGCGAGCGTAGCGTTCGCCGGAAACGCCACCTGTGTCCGGGTCTTGTAGGGATCGGTGAGTTCGGGAATGTCGTACTTCGCCCCGGGGCCCGTCAGGTTGTACCGGCTGAGGTCAAGAAAGAAGCCGTAGTTGCGGATGGAGAGTCCGGCCCGCTTGGCCTGGTCCCAAAGGTAGCCTGTGTTCTCCTGGTCGCCGGGTCCGTCGGGAGCCGCAGTGTCCGTGGTGCCCGGCAGGACGTCGGGGTCATTGGGAGTCAGGGGGTCTGCGGCCCGGCGCTCGGCCAGCGTCGCCAGCCCGACGTTGATGTTTCGATTTACTCCTTCTGTGTCGTAGGAGAGGCCGCGGCCGGCGTAATTCACCACCACCTGTTTTTCGACGACGTCCGGCGCGCGGGCGGAGGTTGACCAGGGCCAACCATCCATGCTCACCTCGCTGCGGTCATAAAAGTTGTCCAGATCCACAAAGTTCAGCGCGAGTTTGTGCAGGTTGGGCGTGATGGCTTGTCCAAACTCGGTGAGCGAAGGATCGCCGTTGCCGACCGGAAGATCCCCGAGCACCTGATCGTACGTGCGGTTCTCCTTGATAATGTAAATAATGTGCTTGATCTTCTGGCGGAGGGCCGCCATCTTTTGCCAGTCTTGCGCGCTCACCTTGCGCTGATAGTTGTTGTTTTTGGCCACCTGTACTGTGAGTTGCTTAAGCTGGCTCGGATTCGGAATGGGAAAGCTCTGCAATCCTGCCTTGATCAACTGGAGATCGTATTGGTTCGCAGCATTGCACCCGGCGGAAGTTTTCCCC
This sequence comes from Acidobacteriota bacterium, assembly GCA_021828225.1. Next base: position 3,979 of record JAKASH010000346.1, read on the forward strand.
TTCACGCCTCTGCCATAACAGAAGCCCGGGTTCGGCCCCGTCGGCGACTTGGCGTTCACCACGTACATGTAACTTCCGTCGCCACTCAAACTGACCGAATCCGGATACAAGCCGGTCGGAATCAGCCCGATGACCTTCCGTTCCTCCAGGCTGACCACGGCCACGTCGTTCGCGGTGCCGTTGGTCACATAGAGAAACTTCCCGTCGGGAGCCAGTGCGACGCTGTTGGTGTTGTCTCCGGTCTCACCGAACGCAAACAGGGAGAACTGCGGCGGACCGCCCACGAAAATGTTTTCCACAATCCGGTCGCTTGCCGTGTCGATCACTGCGACCGAATCGGACTCGTCCTGGGCGACGTAGAGCCTTGTCCCCTCGGCATTCAGGCACATCTTGTTCGGCTGGCCTTTCAAATGAATCCGTGCCGTCAGTTCTAGCTTTTGACCCAACTTCACCACATCGATTTCGCGGTCTCTCAGGCTGGAGATATAGGCTGTATCGTCGCCTTTGATCACGACCCAGAACGGGTATTCGCCTCCGGGAACGCCGGCTTGTGCGGGATTGATCTTGCCCGGCCGCAGGTCAAGTTCGCCGGTTTTTGTCCAGCGGTTGTGAAGCCCTTTTGTGAGCACGGAAATGGAATCATTGTAATAGTCGGCCACCACGATTTGCCTGCCATTGGCCGTGATCGCAATTCCCGCGGCCTGGGGTTTGACGTCGAG
>JAKASH010000347.1 GCA_021828225.1 Acidobacteriota bacterium
CGATGGGTCCCGCGCTTCGGGCCCAGAGTTCTTCCCAGCAGAGTCAGCCGAAACAGTCTTCTCAACCCGCCCAGGCGGAAAAGAAGCAATCCCAGGAGCAGCCGGCTCCTGCCCAGAAGGCCCCGTCGGGTCCTCCGCAGCTTCGGCTCGAGACGCCCCAACTCGTAACTCCCAAACCTGCAAAACCAACACCTAAGGGGAAAGCTCCGCCCGTAAAGAAACAGGTACTGATTGAGCGCATTGAATTCCGTGGGAACCGGCGTGTACCTTCATCGGTCCTGCAGGCCCGGATTTTTACCCGTCCGGGCGATGTGTACAACGTGAATGCGCTCGAGCGCGACTTTATGGCGTTGTGGAACACGGGCTACTTTGACGACATTCGTCTGGAGGTTGAAAACGGGAAGACCGGCAAAATCGTCATTTTTTACGTGCGCGAAAAGAAACTGGTCCAGGCTATCACCTACAAAGGACTGAGCTCCATAACTCAATCGGATGTCATGGACGCTTTTGAGAAGGAGAAAGTAGGACTGTCGATCGCGTCTCAATACAACCCGGTCACGGTCAAGCGAGCCGAGGTTGTTCTTAAGCAGATGCTGGCCGCGCATGGAAGGCAGTTTGCCACGGTACGCCATCGGACCCGCAATATTCCGCCCAATTCCGTTGCCCTCACCTTCATTGTGACGGAAGGGCCGAAGGTCAAGGTGGGCAACATTCATTTCACGGGCAACACAGTCTTCCCAAATAGAACGCTTGTACAATCCATGAAACTCTCCCGGCCTGCGGGTCTCCCTCCCTGGTTCTACTGGTTCCACAAGACCTACGATCATGACAAGGTCATGTATGATCTTGAAAAGGTACGCGAGTTATATCAGAACCACGGCTATTTCTTCGCTCTTCCGGAAGAGCCGAAGATGAAGATGAGGGATACATCGCACCACTGGCCGTTCTTCTTCTGGAGCTGGGGTCATGGGAAGGCTGTCGACATTACGATTCCCGTTGATCAGGGGCACCAGTACAAGCTGGGAAGGTTCAATATTCGCGGTAACAAGCTCTTCAAAACAAAGCAACTGGAACCCATCCTGGGGATGAAGCCCGGAGACGTTTTCGATCTCTCCAAGATGCGCAAGGCGATTGATAACCTGACACAGCTTTACGGAGATTTCGGCTACATCAACTTTGTTGCGACCCCCGATCCCGAACCGAATCGAAAAAAGCGTGTGATCAATCTGACATTGGACTTCGACGAAGGCCACCAGTTCTTTATCCACCGAATCCAGTTTTCGGGCAATACGAAGACTCGGGACAAGGTGATACGGCGGGAACTCCTGGTGAATGAAGGGGAGATGTTTGATACGCGCCTTTGGAAGTTGAGTGTCTTGCGCGTGAACCAGCTTGGCTTTTTCCAGCCGATCAAGAAAGACGATTATCAGATCAATCAGAACGCTAAAAACCACACTGTCAATATTGACCTGAAGCTCCATGAGAAAGGCCGTAATTCCATCGGGTTTTCCGGAGGCATTAGCGGTCTGGCGGGAAACTTCTTTGGCTTTAATTACTCCACAAACAATTTCCTGGGCCTCGGCGAAACTTTGAGTGTGGGAGTTCAGACCGGGCAATACGAAAAGCTCTACAGTTTTGGGTTCACCGAACCTTACGTGGCAGACCGGCCTATCACCACAGGATTTACGGTTTACAAGAGCGACATCAATTTTAACCAGCTTGAGCAGACCAGTATTTATTCCGGCGTCAGCCAGACGTCGCTGGAATCAGCTTTTGGAGCCACTTCCTTTCAAAATTTCGCTCAGAATTCCACTGGCTTCACGGCGTTTGCCAGCTACCCGCTTAAACGCCATTTCGCGCGACTTGGCCTGACTTATAGCTATTCAACCAGCAGCCTGCAGACCTTCAGCCTGGCATCTCAGGAGTATTTCCAGGCTCTCAATTTTTACAACATTACCACTGGTCCGAACAGCCTCACGGGGATCCGGTCTAGCTCGATCATGCCCACCTATAACTACAACACCGTGGGACCAAACTACATGTATCCCCACTACGGGAAATCGTTGTATGCTTCGCTGCAGTTTTCGGGCAGCTTCCTGGGCGGCAATGTCAACTCGATCACACCGACGGTCGAATTCAAGTACTACCATCCGATTAATCACAGGCGGAATACGCTGGCTTTCCATGCCCTATTTTCGACGGTCAGCGGTTATGGCGGCCGCGTTCCCCCACCCTTCTCGCGATTCTTCATGGGCGGCGAAAACGACATTCGAGGTTTTGACATTTATTCAATCAGCCCGGTTGCTTTCTTCCCCACGGTGGCTACGGTCTGTAACCGGGATGCGGCCGGCAACATCATTCCAGCGCTTAGCTCCTCCGGGGCTTCCACCGGCGCTTGTGGGTCATCGACAAGTTTCCCTGTGAACACGGTGATTTTCCCTGGTGGTGATACGGAGTGGGTCACCAATTTCGAGTACAGAATCCCCATCGTAGGTCCCGTGACGTTAGCACCCTTTATTGATGCAGGCATGGACTTCGCTTGGCATAAGAACGAACTGGATTTGCGGCCGAACTCGCTAGCTTCAATCACTTCACTTTATCCGTTCTTCAAGGCCCCTACGCAGCTCCAAATAGCCCAAGGAACCAACTATCAACCGCGAAGTTCTGCCGGAATCCAATTGCAAGTCATCGTGCCCCACTTTAACATTCCATTCCGGATCTATTATGGCTATAACTGGCTGCGCCTTAACCAAACGATCACGCCGCCGGGCGGGGCGCCACCGCCTTCGGTTTTCCCGAATACTGCCACGTACCTCAGCGCCCTGCCTTACTTCGAGAGTTTCCGCTACACGGAGCGCAGAACGCGGTTGGGCTTTACGGTGGCGAGCACTTTTTAGCTTGACATCTGTTCAGGGGGCAGTGGCAAGATAAAATCGAACTTTGATTGAAGTTAAAGGAGTAAGCAGGAATGAAAAATCGAGTATTTACAATTCTTATGTCCATTGGCCTGATGACTTGCCCCATGTTCTTGGGGGCACAAACTTCGCCGGCTTCTGGGGGGGAAAAGGTTGCCGTCGTTGACATCCAGCAGGCTATTTTGGACACTGCAGAGGGGAAACAGGCTTTTCAGGATCTTCAGAAAAAGTACCAGCCCCGCGAGCAGGAAATCAACCAGCGGCAGCAGGAAGTTCAGCAGTTGCAGGACCAGTTACAGAAGCAGATGACGACGCTCAGTGCGGACGAGCAGCGCCGGATGAGCCATGAACTTCAGGAGAAGCAAGTGGTACTTCGGCGCTTGGAAGAGGACGCGCAGTCTTCCTTCCAGTACGATCGTGACAGCATTACGCGCCAACTCGGGCAAAAAATGGTTAAAGTGATCAAAAAGTACGCTTCAGCACACGGTTACTCACTGGTGATTGATGGGGGCCAGGTTCCTGTCTATTACGCGGCGAATGGTGTCAATATTACTCCCGAGATCGTCAAGTTGTACAACACGACCTACCCCGCACAGCAGGCTTCAACCTCTTCAGATGGCTCTGGTTCCAGCGCGGACCAGCCTTCTTCCGGAACAAAGCCTGCGTCAAAAGCGGCAGGGTCCAAGCCCTAACGCTTATTCTGCGAATTGGGGTAACGCGTCGGGCCCGGGCTTGTCTGCGCGTGTTCGCGTCGCTCCAGGCGAATAGCAGCGAGCGCAGGTACCCAACCTTCCTGGTCAACTGAGACCGGCTCGGGTTCTCCGGGCCCGAGCCGGTCAGGTTGTGACAGAATCTCTGCTGCTGTATGCTCGCCCTTCAGGCAGTCGGGACCGGTCACCCTCGCCGGTCGCGGACTGGTCTCTTCCTGATAGCCTGCCGAGCAGTCCTCCAGCCCTTCTTCAGTGAGCCTTCAACCTAATGCAAGCAGGGTTTGTACTTAGACGGCTGCCCCTTCAGGCTTGCGAATCGGGCTCCGCGATTCACTTTGCGATCTCAGCCTTGTCTCGCGCGCCCTGCAGAACTTCAAATCGGGTTGTATTGAATCCATGAGTGACGTACTATAATCAATCAGTTGGGAAGTGGTTCATTTGGCATAATTGCTGAGGCCGCAACTCCGCTGAGGAACCGGTTGCGGGTGAGTTGTGGCAAGCAGGGGGATTCGTAGTCTCTCCTGGCGAAACAAATCCGAGCATTGTCGATTTGCCTGGACGCAGCACTAGCATAGCTGGATCATCGCGGAGCCTGTTGAGAATGCAGAAGCAGAAGCGGGAGGGGAAGACCGTCAGCGAGTCCAGGGTGGAAATGGTGGAAGTGGTCCTGCCGAATGACGCCAATCCGCAGGGCAACATCCTGGGCGGCAAAGTGATGCACCTGATCGATATTGCAGGAGCGATTGTGGCTCATCGTCATACGCGCAATGTGGTCGTGACGGTTTCTGTGGATAACCTGGACTTCGTTCATCCAATCCGGGTGGGGCAGCTCATCCTCCTGCGCGCTCAGATTACCCGGTCTTTCCGTACCTCCGTTGAAGTAGCTGTGAAAGTCTATCTTGAAGATTTGATTACCGGCGAGCGCCGGCAGACGAGTTCAGCTTTTGTCACCTATGTGGCTTTGGATGCAGAGGGGCGTCCGGCCAAGGTTCCTCCGGTGATTCCGCTGACACTGGAAGAAAAGCACGAGTATCGCGAAGCCCTGATCAGACGCCG
>JAKASH010000348.1 GCA_021828225.1 Acidobacteriota bacterium
GCGAACCTCCGGTTCTGAGGTCCGCGGGTTTTCGTTTGTGACCGTCGAGTTCCGCCTAGACAAGAGCCGCAGACCGCAACGACGGCGGTCTGCGCTACTCGCTTAATTTTGAATTGATCGAGCGAAGGTTAGAATTTTTGTAGCTCGAGATTGACCGTTACATGTCCGTGCGGCACCACACGAATTACCTTCTCCTCCGATGCGTACTTGCGCATAACTTCTGGGTTCGCGTACGCCAAACCATCCACACGGTTCAGCGCATACGCGCTGTATTCGCCCGGCGGGAGATTTGCCATCTGGAATTGACCGGTCGGTCCGACAGAAATGGTAACGGCCTGCCGGGGCCTGGATTTGGGGATCAGCAGAACCACACCAGAAGTGGGCTTTCCGTCAAATGACACGTTTCCATCGATGGTGGCGACGTCATGCCGCAGGACGATCTCAATCGGCTGCACGGGGGTTTTAGCACTCACGGTCAAGTTCTCTGCGAGGAGGTTCGTGTTCCCGCTTCGGGCCGAAGCCACATACCACGGCTTTCTGACAGCTATCACAGCCCTGTAGGTACCTGGCTCCAGATGAGGTATTTCATAAGGTCCGGCCGGCGGACCAAACGATACAGGAAATCCCCGCCCGACAAATGGCCCGCTCGTCCTTATCAGGTCGATGCTTGTTACCAGCCCCCTGGTGGGTTGGACGTGCACAGGAACTGTGAGAAGCGGCTTGATCGTGAGCAGGAGGTCGCTGATGTCACCACTCACGTTCACACGGCGAACGGCGACGCCCTGCGAGCCGATCACTCCTCGCATATCAGCATGCACGTTGTAAGAACCCGCGGGGACGCTCATGGCAAAATGCCCCATCGGGTCCGGTTGGTGCGGACAGCACCAGTTGTAATCTCTCTGCCCGTCAGGGCCGGCAAACCAAAGGGAGAATACCGCTCCGGGGGCCAGACCGGCCACCCTGCCGGAAACATGGTAGAAAAGTTGTGCTTTCGGAAGCTGAAAATGAATCTTCACATGCTGGCCGAAATCGACCGTTATGGGAGAAGCTGTCTTTAAATCGCGACCGCCCCCGTAAAAGGTGACCGGGTAGCCCTGCCAGTAGGGATTACTGGGCGTGCCCATGCCTTCAGCCCACCAACCGTCCCCTGTATTTGCTCGGAGGTAGTACGTGCCGGGCGTCAACCAATCGAATCGGAAACCGCCTTGCGAGTTGGTTACCACATCATTTCTTGCACGTGCAGCTTTCAAGCCTTCCCAAACGTATGAATGGAACAGCCTGAGTAACGAGTGTGCGACAGGCTTTCCATCGGGATCAACAAGCCGGCCCGCGATCACGGCCCCCGGCACAAGCTTGACGATCACTTGCGGGGACTCTCCGCCCAGGTTCACTCCCCCAATGAACCCAGAGAATAATTGCGCTGGCGTCTTTTCCCAGAAGAATCCCTGCTTCTCCACTTCCAGGCTGACCTGCGCATGGTTTATGTTTTCGAAATGAAATTTCCCATCAGGCCCACTCCATGCAATCACCGGGGATCGCCCGGTGATCTGAGCCTTTGCGCCGCTAATCGGCTTGCCAGTGAGCGCATTGATCACGATGCCATCGAGGGTGTAGCTCTGCGCGCCCGGCTTGGCAGACGCGGGTTGGGCTTCCTGGGGGAAAGCTTGGGCAATGGACAATGAGGCGGCAATGACAGCCGCCGTCAGCAACAATGCCCTGAGCCGCCGAGACACGACATTGAGACCAAAGCGCTGTCTTCGCAAGAGGAGCTGTCGTCCTCTCTGACTGCGCCCCATGGTTGTGCCGTTGGATTTCATTTCAGGTAGACGGCTACCGGGCAAGCTTACTCCCGCGGGCTTTACCCGGAACTTCGACGGTAACCGCTCACTTGGAACTTAACCGCTTTCCGAATGCAAGGCAAGTTTGAAGTCCCTAATCCGTCGATAAGCGAGTAGCGAAGACCGCCGTCGTTGCGGTCTGCGGCTTTTGTTTAGGACGAACTCGACGGGCACAAAGAAGAACCCGCGGACCTCAGAACCGGAGGCCCTACCCGCTTCGACGGCCCGCACCAACGGCGGTGAGGACACCGCCGCTACAATTGCCATCGCTTCGCGCGATGGCAGACGCTACAATGCAAACGTCCGAGGCGACGACCAACCGCACGCCCCGATAAATCGGGGTATGTGCCACCCGTGGGTCAGGACCAATGGAGGATTTCCTTATGAAGACACGTCGATTGGGGCGGGAGGGGCCGGAGGTTTCAGCCCTGGGGCTCGGTTGCATGGCGATGTCGGGCACGTATGGCCCGGCGGACGATGCCGAGAGCGTGGCCACCATCCAGGAGGCCATCGACCGCGGGATCACGCTGCTGGACACGGGCGACTTCTATGGCATGGGACACAACGAGTTGCTGCTGCGCAAGGCGTTCAAGGGCGGCCGGCGGGAGCGCGTGTTCCTCCAGGTGAAATTCGGCGCGCAGCGGAGCCCGGACGGCGCCTTTGTCGGCATCGACACGCGCCCTGCCGCCGTGAAGACATTTCTGGCCTACAGTTTGCGGCGCCTCGAGACCGATTACGTGGACCTCTACCAGCCCGCGCGCCTGGACCCGGCGGTTCCCATCGAGGAGACGGTGGGCGCCATCGCCGACCTGGCGCGCGCCGGCTATGTGCGCTATGTCGGCCTGTCTGAGATGGGCCCGGCCACCCTGCGCCGCGCCTCTGCCGTGCACCCCATCACCCAGTTGCAGATCGAATATTCGCTGCTGAGCCGCAGCATGGAAGCGGAAATCCTGGCCACGGTGCGCGAGCTGGGAATCGGCGTTACCGCCTACGGCGTGCTCTCGCGCGGTCTGCTCACCGGCGCCGGGGCGAAGAAGCTGGGCGTGCGGGACATCCGCCACCACTTTCCGCGCTTTCAGGGCGAAAACCTGCAGCACAACCTGAGGCTGGCGGAGGCGCTCCACGCCGTCGCACAGCAGAAAGGGGCTACCCCGGCACAGCTCGCTTTTGCCTGGGTGCTGTCGCGCGGAGAGGACATTATCCCTCTGATCGGTCCTCGGAACCGGGCGCAACTGCGGGAGTCGCTCGGCGCACTGCAACTTAGCCTGACGGAAGAAGATCTGGCCCGGATTGAGCACGCCGCGCCCGCGGCAAAAGTTCAAGGCGCCCGCTACGGCACGGCCCAGATGTCCGCGCTCGATAGCGAGCGACGTTCGGCTGAGCCATAGTCTTCTTGTATCGCTACTCTGAAATCCGCCATCGCAAACCGCGCTCTTCCCATCGCTTTGAAATCTGAAATGTGCGATTTCAAATCGCGCCTTGCCCTTACCGCCGAACCAGGAAATGTTATTCCTTGACAGCCCTCGCTGCTGCGGGCGGGGAACCCTCTGGTTGGAAGTAGGCTTCTTGAATAGGCTAGCACCGGGCCGGAAGCTCCCAAATGGGACGAATGGGACATTTCGGCCGATAAATTAGGAATTCTCGTAACCTACAGATAATACGTATCTTAATGAAATACCGCGCCGTTGAAAATTATGAACTCGGGCCATAATTGTTTATTGCCGGAACAGTGGGTAAAAATTGCACCCTCCTCTGCTTTCATTTGGCAGCGCCATTCGCCCCGCTCCGCCCGCCGGACGCTGGTGGCGTTCATAGTGAAGGACCGGAATTACGATAGGTAGCTTGACTTGGTTGCAAGCGGCAGGTTATGTTTAATGCTTAGGCTTTGAGATACCAACTTAACAGGGAGTCAGCGCTTTGAAGAGGACGTACCAACCCAATCGGCGTCGGCGTGCCAAGACACATGGATTCCGCGTGCGCATGCGAACCCCGGGAGGTCGCCAGACGTTAAAGCGGCGGCGTCAAAAGGGTCGCCACCGTCTGACTCCGTGAATCCAGGCTCGGCTGCTTTCCCCAAGAAATACCGGCTGCTCCGTCGAGTGGAATTTCAACGGGCTTACGAGAAGGGGCAGCGCCGAAGTGCATCACTATGCACCGTCTTTTATCGACCGAACGGGCTGGCCGAGACGCGCCTGGGCATTACCGTCCCAAAGCGTCTGGGTGGGTCCCCGGTGCGCAACCGGATCAAACGGCGGATCAGGGAGATTTTCCGGCGCCACCGCGAGACTTTACCGGGGGGATGGGACATTGTGCTCAATCCTCGCAAAGCGGCCGCTACGGTCGCTTATGCGTCTCTGGAACGGGAGCTGTTGCGCCTTTTCCCCGCCGAGCCGCCCGGCGCGTCGTCCGCGGAGGGGGAAGCGCGCTGAGACTGTTCCTGCTGGGGTTGATTCGGTTCTATCAGATTTGCCTTTCGCCCACCATTCCGTCGTCGTGCCGCTACTATCCGTCGTGTTCCGCTTATGCGTATGAGGCGGTGGCAAAGTGGGGGACATGGAAAGGTACGCAGTTGGCGGTCCGACGGTTGTTGCGCTGCCGGCCCTGGGGTGGCCACGGCTACGATCCGGTTCCGTGAAAGCAGCGCAGGGCGTGGCCGGAGAATTGAACAGAAAGTCTTTTGCTAATGGACAGTGAAAAAAGGGTCATCATAGCGTTCGCCCTATCATTTGTAATGCTCTTGATATGGCGGGTCCTGTTTGTCAAGGCGCCACCTCCTCTGCCCAAATCGTCCAGCGCCGCTCATGCTACCGCCCAGCAGGCTCCCGGAGCGAAAGGTTCAC
>JAKASH010000349.1 GCA_021828225.1 Acidobacteriota bacterium
CTCGAATATCTTCTGCACCGTCTCCTATGAGGACGGCCCGCGCGTCAACCCGCAGGGATCGCTCAAGGAAGGCCAGAGCGTCGTGGTGAAGAACGGGATGATTTTCAATGTCACAGCGACCGATCAATCGTAGCCAGGACCTGAAAAAGCTGCGCGATGAAGGGTACGACCTGGAAGTCCGCTCCGGCTGTCTACTGGTGAAGGATGTTCCCTATGTCAATTCGCGCAAGGAAGTGAAACGCGGAATCTTAGTCATCAAGCTGGTGTTGGCGGACGACCAGACGGGCCGCCCCGACACGCACGTCGCCTATTTCTCGGGCGAGCATCCGTGCAATGAGGATGGCTCCGAGATCGCGAAAATTAAGCACGGCAGCAACCCGCATTCGCTCGCCGAAGGAGTGGCAGTTAACCACTCGTTCTCGGCCAAGCCGAAGCCGGCCGATTCCTACCCGGACTATTACGCTCAGGTGACGACCTATGTCGCCATCCTGTCTGGTCCGGCGCAGAGAATCGATCCGGCCGTGACCGCAAAGACGTTCCCGGTTATCGAACCCGACAAGGAGAGCGACGAACCGTTCGTCTACACCGATACCGCTTCCAGCCGGGCGGAAATCGTTGAGGTAACGAAGAAGCTGGGTCTGCGGAAAATCGCCATCTTGGGCTTGGGCGGGACCGGATCCTACGTGCTGGATTTGGTGGCGAAAACGCCGGTGAAGGAGATTCACTTGTATGACCGGGACACGTTCTATCAACACAACGCTTTCCGGTCGCCAGGTGCGCCATCCGGCGAGGAGCTGAGGACGAGGATGCCCAAGGTAACCTACTTCAAGAATCTTTACTCCAGAATGCATCGCGGCATCGTCGATCACCCTGCGTATCTCGACGCCGGCAATGTCGAGGAACTGCGCGGCATGGATTTTGTTTTTGTGTGCCTGGACACAGGCGGACCGAAGAAGCTGATTCTCGAGAAGCTTGAAGAGTTTAATATCCCATTCACCGACGTGGGGATGGGTATCGAACTGACGGGAAACGCTCTAGGCGGAATTGTGCGAGTGACGACCAGTACCGCGCAGAAGCGCGACCACTTTCGTGGCCGCGTGTCCTTCGAGGACACGCCGGGCGACGACGACTATAACCGTAACATCCAGATCGCCGATCTCAATGCGCTGAATGCCGCCTTGGCCGTCATCAAGTGGAAGAAGCTTTTCGGGTTCTACCGCGACCTCAAACATGAGCACCACAGCCAATTCAGCATCGACACCAACCTGCTCCTGAATGAGGATCGGCCGCAATGAAGTCCGGAGTCGTCCTGAAGCATGAATTCGTCGAATTCATTCCTGACGAGCTGGAGCAGGGGACGCTCTACATCTCGATACGATTCGCCACGGCCTCGCACCTGTGCTGCTGCGGCTGCGGAAACAAGGTCGTAACGCCAATCCGTCCCACGGACTGGAAACTCATTTTTGACGGTAAGACGGTTTCGTTGTATCCGTCAATCGGCAACTGGAGCTTTCCCTGCCAATCCCACTACTGGATACGAAACAACCGTATCGAATGGGCACCCAAATGGTCACAGGAGCAGATCGCGCACGGCCGGCTCCGTGACAGCTCTGTCAAGCAAGACTACTTTGGCGCGGTGAGTACGACGGCCGACATCGAGCGCAGCTCGGCGAAACGAGGCTTCTGGCAGACCGTGAAGAAGTGGTTCTCCTGATGACCACCGAAACGTCGCATATCATCGGCAAATCCTGGGATCAGGCCTCCGTTTTCGTTGGGGCCGGTTCTGGAAAAATGTGTTGCTCGTCACGAACGGGGGAGAGAGCGAGCGTCTAGTCCATTCATTTAACGAGGGTATTTTGTATGGTGTGGTATCTCAGAAAGAAGCCAACAGGCATTAAGCGCATCAACCCAGTCAAGCCCATCAAGCCGATAAAACCGATTTCACCAGCAAAGCCGATCCGCCCCGCCAAGCCCATTGCGCCGGTCGGCTACGAATACTACTGGAAGGAGTAGCACAGTCCAGGCAGAGCGCCGCGAGGCGCGGAAGGGGTGGGCTTAGGGCGCTGGTCGTCCTTTCGGCTTCCGGGCGGCCACGATGGCGGCGGCTTTTCAGGCGTCGGGATCGGTACCAGAAAAACGCCGGTGAGCAGTTCCGTGATTGATTCGGCTATGATCCCGATTGTGTCCAGATCGGCCACTCGGAAAAAACTCCAGCGCAACGGTATGCATTGGCTTCTATAAATCGCAAAACGTGAGGGACGCCCAGACGTTTGCCTATTCAGCGGTCCGTTTGTGCGTAATCAGCGGGCTCTTCCAAATGCGCTTGGAGCTCCTTAGCCCATGCGCGCGGATTGACGCCGTGGACAATTCTTCCCAAGAACCCGAGCCGCGCTGCGACGTTCTCGCGATTTTGGCGAATGTCTTCTTTGCTGACGCGGGCGTATAGGGCAAGAAAGGTTTCCATGCTCCGCGGCTTTCCGAATAGATAAGTCGCGTGACCCAACTGAGGTGTTTCTACCACCACGCCGTTGGCGACCTCGAATATAAATTCGCAACGGAACAGATACAGTCGGCGGGCGCGTTTGGCAAGCTGTTGGTAGAAGAACGGGTCGTAGTCCGGTTGCCAGGTCAGTCGAGACACGTTAAAGTCTCCGGGCACGCCGAGCTGCCCTAATAATCGGTCCAGCTCGCTCTTCTCAACTGCCTCCCGCTCGACCCGCGCTCGAATGCGCTCAAAAGCTTCGGAATACTGACCAAACCGATGAAACGTCTTGCGGGCCGCGTCTATCTGTTCTTTCAGCTCTGCAGGCAGCGTGATATTCAGCCGACTAGGCAGGGCGCTTTCCCATTCGACTGCGTGCCACTCACCGGATTTCATACGGTATTTGCCAGCGCGTACAAACGCGGCGCCAATCTCAACTTTTGCACCCAGCAGATGCTTCCACTGGTTCCAGGTTTGGTCCCAGACGACCGGCATGGAGCATTGGTCCACGATGACTTCGAGCTTTCGCCGGGCGTCGCGATAGACCGCGCTCTGGTTGTAGAACTCGAACTTCCGCAGTGGAGCGTGAAACCGTCTTTCGCGCATTTCGGGGCGAAAGGTCAGTAGCCGCGTGGCAAAAAACGTTTGCCCATCCCTCGATCGGTCGCCGCCCGCGAGCATTGACCCGAATCCACCGTAGGGAAACAAAGCGGGAGAATCGGGATCCCGCAGCAAGGCGTCGTAACAGGCCCTCAACTCCGTCTGCGCCAGGATGTTGTATCCTCGTTCGTGCGCTTTGCAAGCTCTTTGGGGCGCTCCTTCCTTCTGAAGCTCAAGCTGGCGGATCTTGAACGCCAGCCGCAGTTCCGCCGGGCCTGCATCTTGAGGCACCCGAATCAGCTCATAAAGCGTCGGCTGCTTGTCCCACTCCCGCTGCCGGTCGGCAACGTAGAAATAATCGCGCACGACACGGGACGGAAGGTGAATGGATCGAATTCCCAGACGGCTGCCAGCTACCTCCGTCGCGACAAACAGTTCGCGCCGCTTGTCCTCTTTGGGTTGAGTGACGTAACCAATCTGCGCTTGATAGAGCTCGCGGAGCCGTCGCGAGGAAGCGTTTTTGCGGACGTGGATTTCGATACCGGCGCGGTCCGGCATCAACGGGATTTCAATCTCGTCGCCGGACTCGAGGTAGGCGGCAAGAAAAGCAGGGACGACCACCGGCGCGCCCTGCTTCAGGATGCACTCAGCGGCGCCGTTGCTGGCGGGCTGGACTCGTGTAATACAGCCAAGATGGATGGTTTCAATTGGGGCGGCCTGGGCGCTCGGTGACATTCATCCAGAGCGTAGCACGATGCCGGTAGCTGTCAAATTTTGAGCGGCAAAGGCTTTGGGAAGCATTTGCGGCTATGCACGTTACGGAGGATTGACGATGAAACTGATTTCCTTGGTTACCTGTAGCGATGATGCGTTTGGCTTCGATTACGCCCTCGTTGACCTAACCCCAAAGCTGGCACGGCTCGCGTTGAAACGCGTCGCTGTGTTGAAGGAACAGAAGCGCTTGGACGACAGCGTGGTCGAATCGTATTTCTGGGATTCTGGTGCGGAGTATTTCAGCCCCTGGCTTACCGACGAAGAGAAGGACGCGGATGCTCTGGCCGAGATGCTTGACCGGCTTCCTGCCGTCGCTGGCGATTGGATGGGGGCACCTGCCGACTTTTCAATTCCGGAATCTTCCCTTGCGCGAGTGGAATGCCCTCAGATGGTAGCTCGCGAGACTGGCGTCGCGTTTGTCGCCATCCCAAAACACACAAGTTCCTACGTATTCACCGCCGAAATTCCTCTTCCCTTCCTCGAATCAGTGGCCGCCGGATAGCGCCTACCCCTTTGGTCAACTTTCCCCCACACGGCGAGCTGATACTGCCACCTTTACCTTCAATTGCACAGAGACCGAATCTAACCAGGAGCCCAAAAATGAGCAGACCATCAAGCCGCCTGCGCATGGGATACTTCCCTCTGCCCGAATCAGAAGCCCGCCGCATTCGGCAGCATCTCAAGTTTCCCGCCTCTAATTTCACTACGCTTGACCCCTGCGCGGGTGAAGGAAAGGCGCTCGCTGTCATTACGGAGGGGGCCCGCGGCCAGCGTTGCGGCATTGAACTCGACGCCTATCGAACGGAAGAGGCGAGAAAG
>JAKASH010000350.1 GCA_021828225.1 Acidobacteriota bacterium
GGCTCGGTAGCACAAACATCCTTGTGGGCGGTAGAAAACCGCTTGGCGACCATCCGTGTTGCAGGTCCATTTGTCGAAAACGAGCAAACCCAGGAAATCCGTGAGGTTTTCCACCTCGGCTAGCCGTTCGTCAGGCAAGAAATCGTAAACTGGTGTCTCGATCGGATCGCCCGGATAGCGCGAGCCAAACTGCAGGCCGGCCCGCAGTTTTTTCCGGCTCCGCCCCAATTCGATGACCAGATCATCCGAGTGGTCAATCAGCTCCTGGGGAACCTCCACCACTGTGATTTCCGGTACCGGCAGGCCCAGCCATGCGGCGAGCCGAACGCCGAGCAATTCGTTGACTAGCACCCTGGGATGCTGTGGATTGTCGAGGAATTTCACGACGTAATAGCCGCCGTCGGAACACCGCATCAAATGGGGTTGCGCACCTCCCCGCATTCTTCGGAGATGTTCGACCGCCACTACGTGTCGCGCTTCGGCGCAGGCCAGTTGCGGTCCGAAAGAAGGTGTAGAGGTTGGCTTGGTTTCCAAGACTGACACTGAGGTTTCCAAGATGGGTCTCCTGTGGCGTCGACAGTCGCCGCCCGGTACGGGCGCTGCCGAGCGCACGACGACAAAAGAGGTTCGTGGCGCTGGATCCGTGCCTGTGCCGCATCAAATGTCGAGGGAATAAGAAGTGAGCGCTTTTCTAAGACGGTCTGGTAGGTTTAGTGAATTGGCACCATCCGAAAGGGTCCGAAAGCGGCGGCCAGCTGGACGCACCAGTGGTCGATCTCTGCGTTTCTTTGCTCATTGCTGGGTCTGAATGTCCCAAAGCAAAGCGCAGATTTTCAGCGCAATCCGCCGGAGTTCTCCGGACGTAACCGTGTGGGGATGCTGGGCCCAACTGGCCGGGCAGCCCGTTTCTTCTGCAACGATCCGATCGAGAGCCCGTGCCAATTGCGCCGGTGTCGGCTGCCTGGGCGGTCCGAGTGGCGACGAAAGATTTGAACCCATGGGTGCCTCCTCAACACGCCGGCCCGACTACGGTTGCGTCCGGTAGTAGTCTCCACCGTCCGAGCAGCGGTTCTCAGACGTGCGAAAAACACGGCGCCGGCAACGCCCTCAAGTCCTTGAATCCCCACCGTGGGAGATCGCAGCTTCCACCGTGCCGAAGAGGAGTTGTTTTTGAACGAGAAAGAGATGGTGCTACAATTCGCCCGTTCAGATACTTCGCACCAAACCCCCAAATTGACCGCGGTGATTCATTGACCCAGAGAGCCTGGATGGGGGTAGTGCAGAAAAGAACAAGAACGTGCAGCGAATTGACACGCGGTTTACCGCGAACGGGGCGCCCGCTTTCCTAAGGACGAAGAGGAGGATCAGTGCCATACGTTCGAGGTCGGCTCATACCAGAGGTCAGTCTTGCCGGCCGAGCGAAGCAATTCTTGGACGTGTTGCTCTGGACAGGCGAGCTCGGGAGGCGAGACCTAGATTCCCTTGATGAACTAGAGTGCCTGCGCGTCTACCTACGATCACTCGAACCCTTCGCTTGCTACATCCGGATATACGTCCCGGAGACGCACGTCCGAACTCAGAAACTTCTAGCCTCGGCTGGGATTGAATACGGTCTCGCCCCGGTGCAAGGAGGAGGACCCGAAATCTCTACTGTGGTCAAGGATGCTGACGGGGAACTACTACAGGCCGTCGGAACTTCACTGCATGTCGATGCGGATTGCCTTGCTGTAAATCGGGCAGAGTGGCTGCCTCTCGTTGAAGAGGCGGAAAAGCTGAACTTCTTCCTGACGGACTGCTCTTTCCTGCTTCCTTACGCCGAGGTGTTCGTACGCGGGTTCGATGTGCCATGGTCTTTCTCCTTCAAGGCCTGGAACGCTTCCTGGACGGCCTTTTACAACACCCATGAGCGCGAGACGTTCACGCCTGGCCTTGAACTACTTGAACTGGCACACCGGAGGGGGGCGCCGTCAGATGCACAGGAGACGGGCGCAGTTCTCGTCCACAATCGTTTGCCCAACCTATGTTTCACCCGAGATCGCCTTCAGTTCTATGAGGTTCAGAGACTCGCCGCAAAACGAGAAGGCCGGCGGAGGCAGGACTTCTCATTCGAGATTGCATATTTTCTGAATTTCTTCTATGTGCTAATTTACGGTACCTTCGATCACGCAGCCCTCTTTGTGAGCCAGCTGTTGCGGCTGGGCCTTTCGGAGAGAGTAGTCGGTGCGACCTACAAGTCGTTTCTTAACGCCCTTGAGACAAAATCCAAGGCACTCTTCGATATGTTTACGGACACAAAGAATACCGAGTTCATGGAGCGCATCGGATTCCTGCGGCATCGAGCTGCCCATCGCGGCGCGATAAGGCCAGGAATCGTCGTTGATACCCCCGACAAGGAACCGACGGTGGAGGAGTTGGATGCCGACATTCGAGCGGCGGGCCAGGAGGAGACCATCGCGTTCTTGCCAACTGCCGAGGCGCGCGAGAAGTTCCGGGAAATGCTGCGCAGCCTTGCGCGCTTCAAACGGTACGAAGAGGGGAAGGTGCTCGAAGGGGTCGAGCTTGTAAAGATAGGCGGCAAGCATGCATTCATCCACCCTCTCTTGGACACTCCATGGAATTTTAGCCGCACCCTGAGCTTTCTCAACGCCGTCTTCGAAGAATGTTCTCGAATTCTGAAGTAGAGAGCGGCGAACCGGGGAGGGGCAAGCGCTATCACGGAAGTTAACCCCAGGGTGGCGCGAACCGCCACTGCGGCGTGAGCTCAAAGAGAATCCAACCGGAGCGGCTCGTCAACCCATTCCTCGATGAACTCGCGGGCTTTCTGGGCGTCGAGTTCCGTCCCCAGCAGCTCGCGGATCAGCGCTGGCCGCAACCTGGCTTTGAGTTGCCTTGCCAGCTCGTACCGTTGCGACCAGTCGCCCGAGTCCCATTCGCTGCTTTCTCCGCCGAGTTTTTCGACGTAATCGCGGGCGTGCTTAAGGTGGCGGTCCGTGGCGCGGACAGCCTCGGCGCGGGCCTTGTATGCAGCGAGAGGCGCTTCATCCGTGACAATATCCGCTGCTTGATCGAGCTGGTCGTGGAGTTCGTCATTCTCTTCTTCCGGCTCGCGAATGGGTTGCACCAGTTCCGCTTTGCTTGGCATGACGCTTTTACACCCCGGGTTGAGGAGCTTGATGCGCCGCCTTTCGGCGTAGTGCTCGAGCGACCCATGGCGATTTCGTCGGCCCGGTCGGGATCGCCCAAAACGTCTTCGACGAATCGGACGGCCTTTTCCGGCCGCGTTTCGAGCTCTTAGCGGGTGAGTGCCTTGGCCATGCGCTTACGCTACGGGAATCGGAGCCCCAGCGGAAGACGGAACAATTCGAGGTGATTTGTTTCTCCGTGTTGGAAGGCTACGGCCAACGGGCGGCTACAGCAGAGGCACTTGAAAAATGCTGCCCGAAGGGCTCCTCAAGCAGGCACCTTCTCACGACGGCTCGCAATAGAGCTTCGAGCTTGTCGTAGAGCGGCTTGTGCTCACTGGGCGGTAAGACATTGTGCAAATCATAGAGAAATGCTTGCGCGTGGGCCAATTGTGATCGCAACGTGTAAGCATCATGTAGTTCGTCATCGGTAAAACTCACCCCGAAATCTCTTGCCAACTGGCTAACCCGACGAACGAATTGATTGCGAACGTGCCGATCTTCAACCGTGATGAGGGCCTCTAGACCTGAGACTACGAGATTCCATCGCAAATCCAGATAGTACGTGCGCATCGCTTGTTCGTGATTCCAAAATGCCCTGTGGACCCGTCTGTGCATCGGCTTGCTTGCCGGAATCCACGGCACCAATGTCCGTAGCTCGAGTCCGTCAGTTGGCGATAGCCAATCGCGTGAATTGTCCCCAAGAAATATGTCTGGGCAGATTCCCATGGGTGGTAAGGCCTGGATAGGCGGATCAGGCCCCATGTGAGCCAGGATTTTGGCGCAGTATCGCTCACCCGTACTCGTGGGGTGAACTAGCCGCGAAAGAGCGATGATCGTGTGCAGATCGTTAAGATCGCCATACCTCGGAAATTCATTGGGTCGGATTCGCCGAACAAAGGCATACAGATGGCGATCCCACACCTGATTGTTCATTAGATGGTTTGCGGGCTCACACGCCGTTTGGACTTTGATTGCGAAGTCCCGATCCAATTTTTCAATCCAAATATCGGTTGAGAGTTCAAAACGCTCGTCCGATGCAATCTGCGGGGTTGTGGCCGGGTCGGGGTAAGGAGGACCCGGCCGAATGTGGAGCATGACATAGCAGCCGGACAATGGATTCGCCGCCATCGCTTAAAGTGTCTGGCCAACCATCGCGATGGCTTCCTTCACGGATTCGCTAAATGAGCCACGCACCAAAGGTCGTCCCATCCGAATTCCTGGTCAAATTACGCCTGGAACACAGCCGCCTGCCATTCTCTGAGGAAATCCCGATAGGCGTATGCGATCAGATCGCGCACTAATTCGAGCAGGCCTCCAATGGGGAGCCCGTCAAACGGGTCCCCATGGGCCAGTTTATTCCGCAGATCGGCGAGTGACGGTTTAACGGTGCCATCCACGAAGCCGATCGCCGAGCCTCCAGACCGCTTCACCATCGGTATTTTATCGTCCGTCAAACCATCCTGGATCATGTACGCCAATAGCTAGATCG
>JAKASH010000351.1 GCA_021828225.1 Acidobacteriota bacterium
AAACTGAAGAAACCACTTGACAAACGTACGCTATTGTGCTAGCCTCATGGTTTTGTAGCGCAGGGCCCGCTTTCCGGCCCTGCGGTTCTTGCCGCGTTGCCAGGCAAAACCGCAACGTTAAACAACCAACGTTGCGGTACAAATGAAGGCGCGTTGCAAGGCCGTTTTGGACGGCAAAAACAGAAAAAAGAATTCTTTTTTTAAAAAACGAACCGGGGAAGTTGTTGAAAACAATGAATAAGGCCAAAAAACAAACCGGAAACAAAGCGGAAACAAAGCTAGGCATTTTGTTGAAAACAAACGATGGGCCTGAAAAACAAACCGGAAACAAACCGGAAAACAAAGCAGGCCAAGTTACTGAAAATAAAACAGCGCTAAAAAACAAACCGGAAACGAACCGGAAACGATCAACCTCCATTCAGCGCTTCCGCGCACAGGCTGCAAAATTCTCCGGTAATGGATTCGGACAGGATATTCTTAATGCCTGACAACTTGCACTCTCCGCCAGCCACCGGCCGGGCCGCCTCACACGACATTCCCCTTTCGGGGTCTGGTGTCCGTGCTACAATTGCCTCGCATGGCAGCAAGCTCAGCCATCCCGATCCGGGTAATGGGTATCGATCCAGGCCTCAACATAACCGGCTACGGCATCATCGAACGCCGGCGCCGGGGGACTGCACTGGTCGAAGCGGGTGTCATTCGCCTGCCTCGCGCCGAGGGGAACAACCTGCCCGTGCGGCTGGAATCGCTGTTCAAAGGCATTCAGGAGGTTGTCGAGGAATTCCGGCCGGAGGTCGTCTGCCTCGAAGAGGTTTACAGCCACGCGGATTATCCCCAGACGGCGGTCCTGATGGGACACGCGCGCGGGGTGATCTGCCTTGCGGCCAGGCTCGCACGCGTTCCCGTGTTTCCCATGCCGGCCAAGCGAATCAAGCAGTCCGTTACCGGCAACGGGAACGCCTCCAAGCTCCAGGTGCAGAGGGCCGTGCAGCAGGAGTTCTCGCTGGGCTCGCCGCCGCGTCCTCCAGACGTTGCCGACGCGCTTGCGGTGGCGCTCTGCTACTTGAACACGCTCCGGGCTTCAACGAATGGAGACCGGCGCAGCACCGTGAGGTTCCGCTAAAGGCCGAGCGAAATCCGGGGATGGTCCCGGAAGATAAAAAATCCAGTTAAGGAGCAAGTCCCTGATCTCAGAAATCACCGGCGAAGTTCTTTATGACCGCATCGCTCACAATTCCCTGCTGGTGCGGGTCAACTCGCTCTGCTATGAAGTTTACGTGCCCTCAGGAATCGCCTCGCGGCTGCGCCAGGCGCCGCAGGGCGAGCGGCAAAATCCGCTGACTCTTTACACGATATACTACATCGACGGAGGGCTTGCCGGCGGCCACCTGACGCCCAAGCTGGTGGGCTTCCTCGATCCGCTGGACCGCGAGTTCTTTGAGACCTTCACCAAGGTGCCGGGCGTCGGCTTTATGCGAGCGCTCAAGTGCCTGGTCCGGCCTCTCAATGAGATCGCTCTGGCCATCGAGCGCGGCGATACCGAACTGCTCAAAAAGCTGCCTTACGTCGGCACCAAGACCGCCGAGCGCATCGTGACCGACCTGCGGGGCAAGATGGCAAAATTTGCGCTGGCCCGAAGCGAAGAACCGCTTTCTGTTGAACCCGAGCCGCTTTCGGATTTGAAGATGGAGGCCATCCAGGTCCTTGAGCAACTTGAGTTCTCCCACGCAGAGGCTCAGCGCATGGCCACGGAGATTCTCGCGCGGCATAAGAACCTGAAATCGATCGATGAATTCCTGCGCAAGGTGTTCGAGCAGCGGCAGGAAACAAAAAGTTGAAAGCAACGGCGAGATCAGTAACACTCGTAAATTATGTCCAGAGTTCGATTAGTATCGCCTGATTTAATCTCACAGGACGAAGAGACCTTTAACCAGACCCTGCGCCCTCCCTCGCTCGACCAGTACGTGGGCCAGCGCAAGATCGTGGAAAAGCTCACCATCGCGCTGCAGGCCGCCCGGCAACGCTCGGAGGCGGCCGAGCATACACTGCTCTTCGGCCCGCCGGGGCTGGGCAAAACCACGCTGGCGCACATTATCGCCAACGTCATGGGCGCCAAGATCACCACCACTTCCGGCCCGGCACTCGAACGTACCGGCGACCTGATGGGAATCCTCACCAACCTGGGCGAAGGCGACGTTCTGTTTATCGATGAAATTCACCGGCTGCCCGCCAACATCGAAGAATTCCTCTACCCGGCGATGGAGGATTTCAAAGTCGACTTCGTGGTCGACAAGGGGATGTTTGCGAAGACCATTAACGTTCCGCTCAAGAAGTTCACGCTGGTGGGCGCCACCACACGGGCCGGCAGTCTTTCATCGCCATTGCGGAACCGTTTCGGCCTCTTCGGTCATCTGGAATTCTACCCCGTCGACGATCTGAAGCAGATCGTACTGCGCTCGGCCCAAATCCTGGACGTTCCGATCGACGACGCCGGCGCTACGGAAATAGCCCAGCGGTCGCGGGGCACGCCCCGCATCGCCAATCGCCTGCTTCGCCGGGTGCGCGACTTTGCCGACGTCAAGGCAGACGGCAAAATCACTCCTGAATTAGCTCGGCAGGCGCTGAAGCTGGAAGGCGTGGACGAGATGGGCCTGGATGAGCTTGACCGGAACTTTCTTTCGACGATTATCCGCCTTTACAAGGGAGGGCCCGTGGGTGTGGAGGCGATGGCTGCGACCCTGAATGAAGAAGTTGAGACCCTGGTCGATATGGTTGAACCTTATCTGCTCCAACTAGGCTTTGTCAGCCGGACCAAGAGCGGGCGCATGGCCAACGAACCGGCGTACAAGCACCTGAAGATGTCCGCGCCGGGCAAGACTCAGACTCTGTTTGACTGAATGTCAGCGGAAGGCAATGTTCACAGCATGAATTCCATACTTGATAGAGCGTATTAAGTTCATGCACATGATGTCAAGCCAGGCGTCAGGGCACGGCTTCAGCCGTGCCGGACAGTTTGCCGTACAATTTCCACGGCTTCAGCCACTGAGGCCTCAGCGGCTAAAGCCGCAGGGAACAAGGCTTCTCCAAAGGCCCCGATGAACCGGGGCCCTGACGAGTTGGGTCCGATTCCATTTAATGCGGCGCGTATATGAAGCGCATCTTTCTCTCTCTTGGCTCAAATCTCGGCGACCGGTCTGGAAACATTCGACGGGCGCTCGATGCGCTCTGCGCAGCAGGCATTGAAGTTCGCCGCGTTTCTTCCTTTTATCGCACTGAGCCGGTGGAGTTCAAACAGCAACCCTGGTTCGTGAACTGCGTGACGGAAGTTGGGACAGACCTTCTTCCGCTCCAACTGCTGAAGACGCTGCAACTAGTAGAACGCGACCTCGGCCGGCGTCGCGTCATTGACAAGGGGCCGCGTACAATTGACATCGATATCCTGCTTTATGAGAATGTGGTGGTTCATTCCAAGGCTTTGAATATTCCGCATGAGCGCCTGGCGGATCGGAGGTTCGTTCTGGTTCCGCTGCGCGAACTCGCGGCCGACCTCCGCCATCCGGTGACCGAGCGGACAGTCTTGGAAATGCTGAGTGAAACAGCGGACACGGGCCAGGTGATTCGCATCAGACCAGAGGAGGCGGCCGCTGGCGGGCAGTTATGAAGCTTCAGGAGCAGGCAAAATCGAGACCGATGAGTAGGATGCAACATGAGTTTGTTGAGAAGCAGTTCGTTTGCGTGATGAGACCCTTCTTGGGCAGCGAAAATCCAGATCAAGGGGTTGCCCGTGGCTAAATTGCCCCCCTACGAAAAGCCGCGATTCATTGCCGTTGAAGGCCCGATCCGCGTGGGGAAGACAACCTTGGCGGACATCCTCGCAGAGCGCCTGAAGGCCGACCGCCTGCGCGATGTGGACGACAATCCGTTTCTGCAGGGCTTCTACCACGAAAAAACTGGCGCCGCATTCACAAGCCAGTTGTACTTCCTGATGGAGCGCTTCAAGCAGCTTCGTGACCTTGATCTTTCGGCTTCTGCGGATCGCGTCATCGTCAGCGACTACATCTTTGAAAAGGACAAAATCTTCGCTTACCTCAACCTGAGCGACGCGGAACTCGAGCTTTACGAACAGTATTACCAACTCTTCGCCGATCAAGTGCCCATCCCGGATTTGGTGATATACTTACAGGCGAAACCGGAGATGCTCAAAAAGCGGATCGAGAAGAAGAATGTGCCTTTCGAGAGCCGCATCTCGGGGGAATATCTCGAAGCTGTCATCAACGCCTATGAGCACTTCTTCTTCCGTTACCGTTCGAGCAACCTGCTGGTGATTGAGACGTCCGAGATCGACTTTGTCGACCGGAACGAGGACTTGAAACAGTTGCTCCGTCGGCTGACGCAGCCGGTTCGGGGCACACAGTATTTTTTGCCGCTTGGATCCGCTTCTGCGGACTGAGACGGTCGAAATGGCGGGTTGACCCGGAACTTGCTTTTCCTGGGTGACGCCGCCGGTTGGGAATCCGGGAAGTTTCGACCCTCTCTGTCCAGACGAGCAGAAACCCGAGGGGTTTCCGGGCGCCAGGTTCAAATGACGCCTTGAAGAATCGAGCTGAGACCGGGAGGTTTTTTATTCCCCGGCTACGCGGGCAGACAACATTAAGCCGCT